>SKYW01000152.1 GCA_007127695.1 Balneolales bacterium
CCCATTGGTAAATTCCAAGAATCGCGAAATCAAAAAGATAACCCACAACACACAGGTAACACATTATGTCGAAAGATATCGATGCAAAAGTAAAAGAAATCATCGTTGACAAACTTGGAGTCGATGAATCCGAAGTGAACAATGATGCCAACTTCACCAACGATCTGGGAGCAGATTCTCTTGATACCGTGGAACTTATCATGGAGTTCGAAAAGGAATTCGATATCAGTATCCCCGATGAAGATGCAGAGAACATTGCAACTGTCGGTGATGCGATTGAATATCTGAAAGGGAAAATCTCCTAACAGTCACCCACACATTCTTTAATGTCTAAACGCAGAGTAGTAATTACCGGTATAGGGGCCCTTACACCGGTTGGTAAAGGTGCCCCAGAGTTTTGGAATGGGTTGATATCCGGGAAAAGCGGTGCCAAAAGCATCGATAATTTCGATATAAGCAACTCTCCCACCAAATTCGCAGCACAAATAGAAGATTATGACGCCTCGCAGTACATGAACTCAAAGGAGGCGCGTCGCATGGACAAGTTTTGTCAGTATGCGATGATAACCACCGAAGAGGCGATCAATGATTCCGGCCTGGATCTGGATCAGATCGACAAAAACAGGGTTGCTGTCATAGTCGGAAGTGGAATAGGAGGCATGCAGGTATTTTACCAGCAGGCTGTCGAATTCCATAATAAAGGTCAGCGCGGGGTTTCCCCTTTCTTTATTCCCATGCTGATACCCGATATTGCTGCCGGACAGATATCCATCAAATACGGTTTCCGCGGTCCCAATTTCTGTGCTGTCTCCGCATGCGCAACAGGATCACACAATATTGGACTGGCTTACGATGCCATAGTATCCGGTCAGTCGGACTATGCCATTGCAGGAGGGGCGGAAGCCCCTGTTTTCGGGATGGGGCTTGCGGGCTTCAACTCGGTCAGGGCACTTTCCACCCGAAACGACAGTCCGGAAACGGCATCACGTCCCTTCGACAAGACCCGGGACGGTTTCGTTCTCGGTGAAGGAGCGGGAATGATGTTGCTGGAGTCATATGAATCGGCAGTGGCTCGCGGGGCACGTATTTACGGGGAAATTGCTGGATATGGTTTTTCCGCGGATGCGCATCATATAACAGCACCGGATCCCGAGGGAACAGGGGTTATCCTTGCCATTACCAGTGCCCTTAAAGCTGCCGGAATCACAACCGAGGATGTGGATCATATCAACATGCATGGTACATCCACTCCGCTTGGAGATATTGCGGAAACGCAATCCATCAAAAAGGTCTTCGGGGATCACGCCTATAAGATCAATCTCAATTCCACCAAATCGATGACAGGACACACTCTTGGTGCCGCCGGCGCTATTGAGTCCATTGCCACCGTTCTGGCGATTTATCACGGTATTATCCCACCGACGATCAACTACGAACATCCCGATCCGGACTGTGACCTGAACTACACCACCAATGAGGCGGTAGTCAGGGATATCACGTATGGCATAAACAATGCGTTCGGCTTTGGAGGTCACAACACAACCGTGGTCTTTAAAAAATTTGTGGAATAGTGATTAAACGAATCCGGGCTCTGCTTGAGCGGAAGCAGCTCGATTCTGTACAAAAAAAGAAAGTCAAAGCCATCAGCGCCATGACCGGTTTGCCTGTTTGCAGGCCGGCTCTTTACCTGAAGGCTTTGCGGCACAGGTCGCTTGTTGCGGAACGTAATCTCGCAGCAACAGAATCCTACGAACAGCTCGAATTCATGGGGGATGCTGTTCTGGATCTTATTGTCTCTGAAATTATCTACAAAAAATATCCAGAGGCAGGTGAAGGCCTGCTCACGCAATTGAGATCCCGCTTGGTGAAAGGGGAAATGCTTGCTCAGATTGGCCGGAACATCCGCCTGATGGATTATATCGAGTTGGGGGATCGGGTAAAAAACCAGGGGGTGGAACACTCCGAAAGTGTCCTTGCGGATGCCTTCGAGGCCCTGGTTGGAGCTGTCTATGAAGATCATGGATATGAAGAATGTCGTGATTTTGTCGCACGGCTCTATCGACGGTATGTTGATTTTGACGAGATGATCTCTGCCCGCGACAACTTTAAAAGTATGCTTCTGGAATCGGCCCAGGCAAAAAAAATGCCGGCACCGGTCTATCGCATTGTCGGGGAATCGGGTCCGGGTCATGAGAAAACGTTTGACGTGGAGGTTCGCGTCAACGACAGGGTGCTGGGAACGGGCAGTGGAAAAAACAAGAAGAAAGCAGAACAGGCCGCCGCTCAAGAAGCCCTAAATATCCTGAGGAACATGTAGTTATTCTGTTGTATCTTCAAATTAACACTATTAGGTATATCGGTTCGGTATCGTTCACAATAATTCGAAGCAGAGTATGTCAGAATTGCCCATAAAAATAAAAAAGACGCCTCATTCCCGGTTGTCAGAAATCGATTTCGATCATCTTGCTTTTGGTGAACAGTTCTCGGATCACATGCTTGAGGTCCGTTATAGTGAAGGCAGATGGCACGACCCGCTTATTCTTCCTTACGGGCAAATCCCGATGTATCCCGCCGTATCCACATTGCACTATGGCCAGGCGGTCTTCGAAGGGATGAAAGCATACCAGTACAAGGGAGACAAGGTGAATATTTTTCGGCTCGACAAGCATTACGATCGGTTCCGGCGTTCGTGTGAGCGTGTTTGCATACCTGAGATTGCGGAGGATGTTTTCAAGGAAGGCATGAAGGCACTCGTTGAAATCGACAGGCAATGGGTGCCGAAAGAAAAACTCAAGTCGCTTTATATCAGGCCTATCGTATTTGCATCAGATCAGACACTGGGCCTTCGCGCCTCCGGAAACTACCGTTTCTACATCATCTGCAGTCCGGTCGGAAACTACTACTCGGAAGGCATCAAGCCTATTCGGCTTACCACCATGCCCAAGTATGTGCGTGCGGTGCTGGGCGGCGTAGGCGATGTGAAAGTGCCGGGAAATTATGCAGCCAGTCTGCAGCCCACGACCAAAGCGCAGCAGCTCGGATATACCCAGGTGCTGTGGCTGGATGCCATTGAACACAGGTACGTTGAGGAGGTCGGCAGTATGAATATTTTCTTCGTTATCGGGGATGTCCTGGTAACGCCTCCGCTTAACGGCAGTATTCTGCCGGGTATTACGCGTAAAACGGTCCTTGAACTGGCAAAAAAGAACGGAATGACCGTTCAGGAGCGGCCTGTTTCCATGCAGGAAGTGGTTGATTTTCACAGGAAGGGCACCTTGAAAGAGATATTTGGTGCAGGTACGGCGGCGGTGATATCACCGGTGGGCGTAATCCACCATGATAACTATCAGATCACCATCGGTTCCGATGAGATGGGGCCAGTTGCCCGATGGTTTTATGACAATATCACCGGTATTCAGCACGGAGAAGTCGAAGACCCGGATTCCTGGTGCACACTGCTTTGAACCGCCCCAAAACCGAAACGGAGTTTTAATGAAGCAATATCTGGATCTGGTTGATCGTGTACTAAAAAATGGCGTCCGAAAAGAGAACCGCACCGGCGTTGACACCATATCGTCCTTCGGTGAATTCTACAAAGTTGATCTGGCGGATGGCTATCCGCTGCTGACGACCAAAAAGGTGCCGTTTCGTTCCGTTATCCTGGAACTGTTGTGGTACTTGAGAGGCGAAGATCACATCCGCTGGCTGCGTGATGAAAACAATTGTCACATTTGGGATGCATGGGCCGCTGAAGATGGTCATGTCGGTCCGATATATCCGGTAATGTGGCGGCGTTTCCCCTATTATGAAGAGCAGGAGGTAGACCTTGATGGGGATGCCGGAACACTGAAAAAGATGGTGTATGACAAAAAAGAGTACGACCAGATCCGTAACGCGCTCGAGCTGTTGAAAACCGATCCGCACAGCAGACGTATCGTAATCAGTGCATGGCATCCCGGGCTTTTGAGCCAGATGGCCCTGCCGCCATGTCATGTGATGTTCGTATTCAACGTTGCGAACGGACGGCTCAACTGTCATCTGACCCAGCGCTCTGGTGATATCGCACTGGGAATACCATTCAACCTGGCCTGTTATTCAGCACTAACTATTGCAATGGCCAGGCTTACAGGACTTGAGCCCGGTTTGTTCGCTCATACCATTGTGGATGCGCACATTTATATCAATCACGTTGATGGTTTGAGAGAGCAGTTGTCACGGGAACCCCGTCCGCTTCCACGTCTTGAGGTTACAGGCAATGATATTGATGAACTGACGCTGGAAGATTTCAAGCTTGTTGATTACAATCCGCATCCACGCATACCTTTCGAAGTAGCCGTCTGAGTCATGGACAGCAAGATCATCAGCATGATAGTTGCTCACGACCCCAACCTGGTCATTGGCAGGGAAGGCACATTGCCATGGCGCATACCTGATGATATGGCACATTTTAAAAAGAGAACTACCGGACATGCCATAGTGATGGGACGGGGGGTATTTGAAGAACTTGGGGAAAAGCCGCTGCCCAATCGTCGTAATATCGTACTGAGCCGTTCCAGAAGCTATGAAAATGTGGAAGTATGCCGGAACCTGGATGGAGTACTCGAAAAGTTAAAAGACCAAAAGAAGTTTTACATTATCGGCGGAGCAGAGATTTACCGGCTCTTCTATCCGGTCTGCAACCGCCTGGAAGTGACCCGGATCCACCAGGAGTACCATGGGGATACCTTTTTCCCGGAATACCGTCACGAAATCGGTACTGTATGGGAAGAGATCTGTCGGGAAGAAAGGCGCGATTTCACATTTGTTGACTTTGAACGAATCCGCAAAGCATGACGATCCGAATATTTTTCGCACTGCTGGTTACTCTGCAGACCTTGTTGCTCACTTCGTGCAATCCTGCAACAGCTGATATTCCGGTCATCGTACCGTTAAGTGAGTATGAAAACAATATCCTTGATTCCGGGGGGGAACTGCTGGAAGAGCAGGCTGCCCTGGACATACATTTTTATGATCTGGATCTGAACGTAAACCCTGCTGACAGCACCATAAGTGGGGTGGTGAATACGCAGGCCCATGTCATCGGGAAAACCGGCAGATTTGTAGCACACCTGGATACGGTATTCATCGTTTCACAGGTGATTTATCATCAACCGGATGAAACGGATATCTCACTTGGGTTTTATCATGAGAATGGTCTGGTTGTGGCAATGCTTCCCGGTGTCCTGGACTCGGGCAACCACCTGAATCTGAGCATTCATTACTCGGGAATGCCGCGAAAGGCACCGAATCCACCCTGGGAAGGGGGATTCACCTGGGAGCGGACCCGTGAAGGCAAACCATGGATCGGCGTATCCTGTCAGGTTAATGGCGCCGATATTTGGTGGCCGGTAAAGGATCATCCTTCGGACAGGCCCGATTCCGTGTCCCTGCGCATTACGGTTCCGGAAGAGGTCGTGGCGGTCTCCAACGGGGTCTTGCGATCTGCGGTTCAGCATCAGCCTGGAACACGCACTTTTCACTGGGTAACCAATACCTCTATCAGCAACTACGCCGTCAGCATCAATATCGGACCTTATGTGGAGGTTGTCAGGCCGTTTCAAAGCATATCCGGAGAGGAATTCCCGATTATTTTCTGGGCGCTTCCTGAAAACAGGGAGAGGGCAGGGGAACTGATGGATCAGGTTGTGGATCACATGCGCTTTTTTGAAGCTCTGCTGGGACCGTATCCTTTTCGGCACGAAAAGTATGGAGTTGTGGAAGCACCTTTTTTCGGTATGGAACACCAGACCATTATTGCTTACGGTGCAGGATACGAAGATGATACGGTATTCGACACCGGCTCCGGCTTTGACGACCTTCATCATCATGAACTGTCCCATGAGTGGTGGGGGAATTTTGTAACAGCTTATGACTGGAAGGATTTCTGGATTCATGAAGGGTTCGGCACGTACATGCAACCGCTTTATGCGGAACATCTGCATGGAAAAGAACAGTACCGCTACTTCATGAAACGCATTTATGAGCGCATTGAGAACAACATGCCGATAGCACCGGAAGAATCCCGCACCACGAGAGAGATGTTTGAAGGAAGGGACATTTACATGAAAGGCGCATGGGTGCTGCACACACTCAGAAAACTGATCGGCGATGATGATTTTATCCGTTCTCTCAGAAAAATGACATATCCAGACGGTTTTCCTGCAGATAGCGGTCGCCCGGAAACCGGAAAAAGGGCGTCAGTCCCGTCCCGATATACTGACACCGATGAATTTATTGCCATTGCAGAGGAGATAACGGGCCGGGATCTTGGATGGTTTTTTGACGCTTACCTTCGATACAGTGCCTTGCCCGAACTGCAGGAACAGAAACATGAAAACGGAATGATCCTGACCTGGTTGGTACCATCAGGCCGTGATTTTCCCATGCCTGTGGAAGTATGGGATGGAGAAGAGCGGCAGGTGGTGGTCCCTGACGGTGAATCGGTCATTACAGTGTCCCGTCCGGAAGCGCTTCGTGTCGACCCTCACAACAAGGTGCTCAGGGCCGGCATGTTTCATTGATGGATCGGATATGTTTTGCTGAAAGGACCGGTTACAGATGCCGGTTTCCGTTATCGGGCAGTATTGAATCGCTGTCCGGGTTTTGGACCCTGTTTTTTGGGGATGAGACATTCAAACTATCCTCCTCAATAAACTCATCATGTTCAGCGGTGAAGGAGATAGGGTCTGACCATTCTCCGGAAACCCCGTAAAAATCTACTGCCATGACTCTCGCTACATACCGGCCTGCTTCGGGCAATTCGGCTGTAAATCGGTTTTTGTGGTGAAGCGTAAGTACATGATGGATACGCTCCTCTGTATCCTGGTAAATATGGACCAGATACCGATCCGCCATGTCAACCGGATTCCACATCATGGTTGCCGAAAACCCGGTCTTGTCTTCTGAATGTATCTCTGCATCTGCTTCCGGATCACTGTCCGGAACCGAATCTTTCGTCTGACGTTGTGGAACAACATAGGCGGTTGTCATATGTGGCTGTGCCGGAGGCATGACTCCGGAATAATTAGCCGTTGTTATGCGGCCCATCAGGCCCTGGCCAGCGGGAATCTCACAAGGAGCATCACGGCAACGCCACAACAAGGTTCCGGTTTTTGATGTAAGAATCATGCCCGATTCGCCCCGACAGTGAACACCAAAAGAGACAGGTGGTGCATCTTGGCTGTGATAAATTGTTTCATCAAAGCAGCGAACAACATCAGGAAAAGAGGACTCGGGCAAATCGTTTTCGAACAGCATTTCAGCACTTTTGAGTATCAATTCAGATCCATCCGATACCATGGTTACCCTGGAAGCGGGATAGAGGATCATGGTCCCGCCCGGGCTAAAGTCGATCAGGGCGAAGTGTCTGGAGCAGGTTTCTACAATATCACCCGGAAGCAGTTCCTTGTTTTCCGGGATGTCATGGGCCTGGCCGTCACGCTCCACTTTCAAACACCGGTGTGAAAAGGCTACCCGCGCAAAGGGTGGAGGCGCCATGATATCGGAGCCCGTCCGTTCATCCTCCGGAAGGATGCTATTCGGAAGGATGCTGTCTGGAAGAATGCTGTCTGTGGAAATACTGTCTGGAAGTATGCCGTCTGTGAGAATGCTGTCTGTGGAAATACTGTCTGGAAGTATGCTGTCTCTGAGAATGCTGTCCGGCCGGATGGATTCTGTTTCTGTTATATCCGGAATGGTATAAGAGTTCCGTTTCTCGATTTTCAGAGCTTCCGCGGTATCTTTATTTCCAAATTCAGAAAGCTGATGTGATACCTCCGAACTGGCATAGGCGGATCCGCTTTCCGTCCAGATACTGTCTGTCCCTGTCGCCAGAAAGACAGCGACGAGTCCGGCTGCAATGATAAACGCAATGATTCGGTAACTCATGAGAGTCAGATGTCGAGGGATACTTCTTTGAGATGGACTACATAATGCTTGATAACCGGCTTAGTCAAGGCCAGGATATGTTGATTATCAGATGCTTTTGAGAACTCAACTGCCACATCATCGTTCTGGAGTATCCAGATGCCGTCACTGTGGTAGGTATAAGCTTCGCTTTGACTGAAATCGTGGAACAGGTAACAGTCTATTGTTTCCTCGTCAGTTGGCAGTTCCATTCGCTTGAGTGCATCTGCCGTCTGTTCTTTCCAGTAAGTCAGCTGTTTTCCCGTTGGCTTCCTGTCAAGGAAAGTGGTACGGAAGAAATCGCGGTTGAGAAAACGCCGGCATAAATCACGCAACACGACCTGATCAAAATGCTGCCAGTACTTCAGATTCATCAAGATATCATTATCATCGAGATCTGCAAATGAATTGAGTATCTTTCTGTTGACTTTTTTTGACGCGGCCTCTTTGTCCTTGAAGAAGAATTCCAGTGCAGGGGAATAAAAGGGCAGGTCAACTCCCTGGTCCAACAGTTGTCGCGCCCGTTGGAGTATGGCGAGAAGCAATTTGTCACCGCCCAGTACGGTTTTGTGCAGATAGACCTGCATATACATCAGGCGGCGCGCAACAATATAATTTTCAATGGCATAAATGCCTTTTTTGTCAATTACGATATTTCCCTGATAGACGCGCATGGTCCGGATGATCCGGTCAATACCGATGGCGCCTTCCTGCACGCCTGTAAACATGCCATCACGCCTTAGGTAGTCAAGGCGATCAATATCCAGCTGGGAAGAAATAAGCTGATGCAGGAATTTTTTGGAGTATTTTCCGGTAAAGATGGCTATGGCCGTATCCAGCTGTCCGTCAAACTGGCGATTGAGGTCCTCCATCAGCATCAGGGTGAGTTCCTCGTGATGGGTGTTCCGGATAATGCCTTTTTCCAGGGTATGTGAAAATGGACCGTGGCCGATATCATGAAGAAGAATGGCAATCAGTGTGCTTTCGAATTCCTTGTGGGTAATGGTGGTGTCTCGCTCCCTCAGATGTTGAAGCACCCGCTGCATGAGACCAAGTGCTCCCAGTGCATGTGAAAAACGGGAGTGTTCGGCACCGGGAAAAACCATATTTGCCAGCCCAAGCTGACGTATCCTGCGAAGTCGCTGTACATAAGGATGATCAAGCAATTTCAAAACCAGTCCTTTCGGCACATGAATGAAACCGTGGACCGGATCCGTGAATATTTTGTATTGGGTGGATTTATCCATAAATGGAACCAGGAATCTGCACAAGGTAACGATGCCGTCGGTGCCGGACGGCTGCAACCGTGCTGTCTGTGAATGATATTTTTACTGCAACTTGTTGCAATTGAAATTACTATCATAAGGTACTGAAATGGTCTGTGAAAATAAGTATTATTTGACCTTCGGAACATCTTAACTCTGGAGAAATATGACATTTGACAAAAGAGCAGTAGAATTTCTGGAAAATCTGCTTGCGACCCCGAGTCCGGCTGGATTCGAAAAAGCCGGACAGCAGGTTTGGCTGGATTTTGTCAGGCCTGCAGCTGACCTGGTTGAAACCGACACCTATGGCTCGGCGGCAGCGCGGCTGGATGTTGACCCGTCAGCGATTACCGTGATGCTCGAAGCGCATTGTGATGAGATCGGGATGATCGTTCAATATGTCGATGAATCCGGATTCGTCTATATCAACAGGGTGGGAGGCAGCGATCCTGGTATTGCCCGGGCCCGCAAAGTTTTCATACACAGTCGTGACGGGATCGTCAGTGGCGTGATCGGCAATACGGCCATTCATCTCCAGGACCGTGAAAACAATAAATTGCCCAAATGGAGTGATCTTTTTATAGATATCGGGGCGTCAAACAGGGAAGAGGCCCTCGGCATGATACGCATCGGCGACCCTGTCACGCTTGCCGAGCAGTTTGAATTCCTTTCAGACGACCTGATTACCGGTCGCGCCCTGGACAACAGGATTGGGGGATTTGTCATTGCCAGGGTTATTGAAATCCTGCAATTGAGGCGTTCGGAACTGGACGTCAACGTTATTGCACTGAATGCCGTCCAGGAAGAAGTTGGCGGATTCGGGGCGCGTATGATGGCCTATCGATATGAACCTGATGTCGCTTTTGTTACCGATGTGACCCACGCCACGGATACCCCCGGCATCAATCATAAACAGCACGGGTTGGTAAAAATGGGCAACGGTCCTGTGATAAACCATGGTGGCGCCAACCACCCGGTAGTTCTGCATCATTTTGAACAGGTAGCGGAAAAAACCGGCATCCCGCTTCAGCGGGAAGCATCCGGATCACGGACCGGAACCGACGCCGACAGTATTTTTTATCAGAAACAAGGGATACCCATAGGACTTGTTTCCCTGCCCCTTCGATACATGCATAGTCCTGTAGAAATGGCCTCTGTTTCGGATATCCTTCAACTTACAGACTTTCTGGCCGAGTCTGTGCTTGCCTTGCAAAAAAGTCAGAAATTCACTCTTTTTGAATAACGGGATGTTCTGGTGCGTCGGCTGACGACTGGCCACCGGTTCAATGACGGGACGAACGCACAAAAAAAAAGCCATTATCGATTGCTCGAAATGGCTTTTGTCAAAAGTATAAAAAAAAGAAGAAATCGGGATTTCTTCTACTCTTTTTTACTGTTTTGGATATCAACACGGATTTCCTGAGACAATTTTTTAAGATCCTGGAGTGTTTTTCTTGCACGAGTTCCAGCAGTTTTATTACCCTTGCTGTAGAACTTCTCCATATCCACCTCTAAATCATCAACCAAAGTTTTTATTTCGTTGAA
>SKYW01000185.1 GCA_007127695.1 Balneolales bacterium
GCCAGCGCCGTGAAGCTGCTTTCGTTGGTGGCTCCGGTATTGGGACTGCGCCAGAATTCGGTGCCTTTGGCCTTGAGCTTGCCGCCGACGTTGGCATTTTGCCCGCGCCATCCGGTGGCATTAGCTTCGTTCGGATTCATTCCGAGATAGCGTTCCAACTGCTGCCAGTCCTGATCGGTGGCAACGCGCCATCCGATCGGACAAAGACCCCGGAAGTCGCTGACCGCATACCAGTTGTACAGAAGGCCAAAAGGTTCGTTCCCGGCATGGTTGTTGTAGAAAGCCCATGCGCCGGCCTGCTCCTGGTTAAGATCCTGCCACTCGCTGTTGGACATGACATACGTGATGTCCTCGCCGTTGCGATAACGAGAAGTGCGCAGATTCTCGGCCATCCAGACCTGGTTGCCGATTTCAATGGTGCGGTAGTCGTTGCCGTCGATATCCCTCACGGTGCCGAACGCTACTTCCGGCGGCGTAGTGAAGGAGACGGGCTCTCCGTACGCGATGCCGGCTTCGGTCACGGCGAAAGCCCGCACGCGGTACGTAGCTTCAGGAATCAGGCCGGACAGAGAGGCCATAAACGAGTCGCTGCCGCTGCCCGAAAGTGTCATCCCCCTGTTATTTTCCAGTGTCGGTTCCCTGGATATACCCCAGACGATTCCTCGCTCAGTTACGGGCAATCCACCATCGTCGGCAATGGTGCCGCCGCCAACCGCCCCAGTGGCAGTGATATCGGATACGGGATCGGTTCTGATTTCAGCCAGGGCCAGCTCCGCGACCGGGACTTCCGCAGGAGGGGTGTCACCACGGACGCACCGTACGGAAAAGCCGAACTGCTTGTCCGCGTAAAGCAGGTCCACATAGGGGCTGTTATGCGACAGCATTCTCATCCAGGCCATTCCGGCCCCGGCACTTGTGGATGTCCACCACAGGCCGACAAGCCCGATGTCGTCAAATCCGCCAACCACGGTTCGGTTGCCACCGGGCAGACCGCCAAACCCGCTCTCATTGCCGGCCCCCTCGTTTGGTTCCCGCCAGTGTTGCGTGCCGGTGCTTTTCAGCTTGCCGCCAATCTGCTCCTCCCTTCCGCGGACGCCGGTGCGCTCCAGGTCTGCTTCCGGCATGCCCAGAGACAGCTCCAGGATTTTCCAGTCTTCGTGGGACGGGACACGCCATCCGGCCGGACACAGCCCGCGGGGATCGTTGACAGCGTGCCAGTTGTACAGCTTGCCGTAATGGGTATCGAAATAGTCATCGTTGTTGTAATGGGCCCATGCGCCGGAGGATAAAGGGGCCCACTCGCTGCTTTCCATGATATTCGGGATGCTGTCGCCGTTGGCATAATGTGTCGTGCGCAGGTTCTCTGTCATCCACTCCTGTTCGCCGATCTGGATGGTGCGGTATTCGTTACCGTCCCGGTCGGTTACTGCGTCGCCGGCGGGCAGGTCCCGGTTACCGGAACCCGGCTCTTGAGCATAGCCCTGATGACCTGAAAAAGTGATCCCGAATAAAATTACAAACAGTATGCACTGCTTCATGGCTGCCTTGTCGTATTTCTGATGGTATTACAGTAGAATAGGGTTTTTACTTGTAATTTCCATGAATATATGCATGATCGGTAAGTTTACGCAACAGGTTCGCCGGATATGGCCGCATGTCGTGCATCGGTGTTATATCGCATGGGGATTTCTATGTCGAGGGAAGGTTCCTGTCCGGGATGTCAGAGTCCTGCAAGTACGGCAAGTCAGGTTTGACCCTGAGCCGGGATGTCGGAGCCATGCAAATGTGGCAAGTCAGGTTTGACCCTGAGCCGCGTAATAGGCATATTGATACTGTTTTATTTTTATTTGCCAAATTGACGAACCATCAACGAAATAACCGAAAACAGGGGCTAGCAGGAATCGGTTTTTTTTGATGACAATGTCCGGCTTGCAGCAAGGGGTTGCTGCCACGAATGCCAAACGAGTTACGGCCATGAATATCGAAGAGTATCGTGAATTCTGTCTCTCTCTTCCAGGCACGGAGGAGCGGTTTCCTTTTGACGAGGATGCGCTGGTGTTTTTTGTAAGGGACAAAATGTACAGTTTGACCAATGTGGACGCATTCAATTTCATTAACCTCAAATGTGATCCGGAGAAGGCGGTTGAGCTCAGGGAGCAGTACGATTATGTGTGTCCGGGATATCACATGAACAAGAAACACTGGAACAGTATCATGCTGGACGGACCGGTCCCGGCACATCTTATCAGGGAATGGACACGCCACTCCTACGATATGGTGGTCGCAAATCTTTCAAAAAGGGACCAGGAGGAGCTGTTGCGCCTGGACGGAACGGGTAGCAGCTCCGGATCATCCAAAGATAGTGGATAGCATCCGATGGCGGAGACACATCAACTTCTATGTAATACACAGACCCATGGATCTGAAACATATTCTCAACGAGCTGGACACCATTCTGGACAGGTTCCGCGAATTGTCTGCCGTCAATAATGGAAGGCCGAAATCCGTATCAGCAGCAGAGGATATCCTGTCAGGAGAGGATATCAGCGCATTGATCGGGAAAGCAATTGCGTCCGTCAGACGCATTTCCGGCAGTGATTCCGATTATACGCTGGCCATCACGGCGGTTGCCGGGGAGCATGCTGAAGCACCCGCCCGGACCGGATTGGTCTTCGGGGTGGTCAAGGCGCTGCGTGATGATATCCAAAACGGCCGGTTCCAGCCGGTCGCGGCACCCTTTCACTTTGATGCCGAAACCTTCGGCGGTTTTCTGGATGTTGCGATGCAGCAATTGTCGCGGGGAGA
>SKYW01000069.1 GCA_007127695.1 Balneolales bacterium
AAGCTCTTCCACTTCAGGCTCGGGTTGAAAACGGACAATGAATGCTTCGGCCGTCTGATGCAGGGAGACGAACGGACGAATGTAGATCTGCTGGGTGTCCCGGCCCTCCTCAGGCCTGGTCCTTGCAACGGTTCCAATGGGAATTCCAGGAGGAAACTGATTGCTGAAACCGGAGGTTTCCACAACGGATCCGACCGGAACATCAATCGTTTGTGGCACATAGCGCATCACAAGTTCATTGGATTGATCTGTGCTCCAGGATACGATTCCATAAGCCCTGTTGCCCTGGATCCGGGCGCTCGTCCGAAATAATGGATTGAAAAAAGGCATAACCTGAGCATGTCCCGTTGTGGACAGGATGGTCTGCCCCACAAGGCCTTCCGGTGTGATCAGAGGCATTCCCGGCTCTATGCCATCCCGGCTGCCCTTGTTGATGGTGAATGAGTTGTTGATGCCAGTCAGGTTTTTTGCTACAATCCTGACGGGAATGAGATCCAGGTCTGTTGTGTCCCGAAGGCCAATCATGTCCCTCAGGACCACATTTTCCTCTCTTACGGACCGGAGCCGGCTGAGCTCATCCTGCAGCAGGATATTCTGCTTGCCCAGCTGCTCACTTGATTGCAATGCACTGCGGTACACTCTCGCCTGAGAAAGCGGTTGCTCAATATAACTCATGGCGAGAATGGATGCCTTGCGTACGGTCTGCAGTCCGCCGTCATGGCGAAAAACCATGAGAAAAAAAGCGATCAGCAGGAAAAGTACGGTCAGAACATGATCTCGTACATCATCCGTCTTACGGAGTGAAAACTGCATTCAGATAACATTCTGTCAGGTTAGAATGGCACGGTAGTATTCCAGATCTTCAAGAACCTTGCCAGTACCCCGGACCACAGCCGTCAGGGGATCTTCGGCAATATGAACCGGCAGATCTGTCGTTTCCATGATCAGCTTGTCGAGGTTCATCAGAAGCGCACCGCCACCAGTCAGGAAGATCCCGCGATCCAGTATATCAGCTGACAGCTCGGGGGGTGTTTGCTCAAGTGACTTTGTGACAGACTCGACAATCGTGTTCACGGATTCCGAAATGGCTTCGCGGATATCCTTTGAAGTAACGATGCGCGTGCGGGGAACACCGTTTACCAGATCGCGTCCTTTGACAGTGAGTTCGAGTTCTTCATCAAGCGGAGCCGCAGAACCCAGCATGCACTTCACCTGCTCGGCCGTGCGCTCTCCGATCAACAGGTTGTGGTTGCGGCGGAAGTAGTTGATGATATCTTCGTTAAGCTCGTCTCCGCCCAGCCGTACCGATTGCGAATAGACGATGCCTGACAGGGCGATCACAGCTATTTCCGTGGTGCCTCCACCGATGTCCACGATCATGTTTCCCACGGGCTCATGGACATCCAGTCCGATACCGATGGCAGCAGCCATGGGCTCGTCCACCAGGTAGACCTCTTTCGCACCCGCATGTTCGGCACTGTCACGAACGGCACGTTTTTCCACCTCTGTGATGCCGCTCGGTACGCAAACCACCATTTTCCGGGTGGATGAGTACCAGCGAACCTTCACCTTTTTGATCATTCCCCGGATCATGTGTTCGGCAACTTCAAAATCTGCAATGACACCATCACGAAGCGGGCGCACTGTTCGGATTTTCCTATGCGTTTTTTCGTGCATCAGCTGTGCTTCGTGTCCGATCGCGACAGCCTGATTTTCCAAATTAAGTGCAACTATTGAGGGTTCGTTGAGCACGATACCCTGATTCCGTGCATGGATGAGGGTATTGGCGGTACCCAGGTCGATTGCGATATCGGTGTACAGCCAATCAAACAGTCCACCTTTGGCATTATTCTGGCTTGGGGATGTTTTTTTATAAGTAGCTTCAGACTGCAGCATAGATAAATATTAGGGGAATTACATGAACTTGTGGGGTGGGATATATATAACTTTGAAATTTACAATATTAAACGGCCTATTGCGAATTTCTTTGGATGAAATTTGAAAAAAAACGATGGTTTTCAAGTCTCTGCAATGGGCTTTTCATGTCACTGCAAAGGCGGCAGATCAGTGCCGGAAGTGTCGGGTCCCGGTGAGGATCATGGCGATTCCCAGCTCATCGGCCCGGGCTATCACTTCATCGTCCCGAACACTCCCTCCGGGCTGAATGACAGCGGAAGCTCCGGCACGCGCTGCTGCCTCAAGACCGTCGGCAAAAGGAAAGAAGGCATCTGATGCCACTACGCAGCCTTCGAGCTCGTGTCCGAATTCTTTTGCTTTCCCGGAGGCAATCCTTGATGCATCCACACGATTGGGCTGACCCGCACCCACACCAATGGTCTGAAGGTCCCGGGCATATACAATGGCATTTGACGTCACATGTTTTGCAACGATCCAGGCAAATTCCAGCGAAGCCAATTGATTTTCGTCGGGATGAACCCGGGTGACCACTTCCCGCTTCTCATTCTGGAATCCCGTGTCAGCATGCTGCCATAAAATTCCTCCCACAGTGGAGCGCACCCGTGGAAGGATAGCGTCCGGCCATGACAGAATCCGTATCAGTCTCCTGTTTGATTTACGTTTCAGCAGTTCAAGAGCTTCATCCGTGTAGGATGGGGCCAGAATGATTTCCGTAAATATCTCATCGACCAAAGCGGCCGTCGTGGCGTCAAGCCGACTGTTAAAGAGCACGATGCCACCGAAAGGGGATGTGGTGTCTGTAGAGAAAGCTTTTTTCCAGGCGCTCTCCGTGGAGTCTGCAAGAGCTGCACCACAAGGAAGTGTGTGCTTGAAAATGGCACATAATGCCTTGTCTGTTTTCGGGAAGTCAGAGCCAAGGCGCAGGGCAGCGTCAATATCCAGATAGTTGTTGTAGCTCAACTCCTTGCCGTGAAAACAGTCAATGTACTGTTCCGGGTTTCCGTAAACTGCGGCCGCCTGATGCGGATTTTCTCCGTAGCGCAGCTGGCGGTGCAAAGGAATATGCATGTCCAGTACTGGTTGGATCGGGGGGGAGGCGACATCGCTATTCCGTCCCGCATCTTCTGTTTGTTCTGTGGCGGACCCGGAGTTTTGCACGAGCAGATCCAAAGTACTGGCTATGGCCTGATCATAAGATGCCGTCATCTTGAACGCCCGAAGTGCAAACTCCGCACGGGTTTTTCCACTTATCCTGCCCTTGTCATCCTTTATTTCATCAAGAAGTTTACGGTACTGGTCGGGGTGGGTGGCTACGCAGACATTCTCAAAGTTCTTTGCGGAAGCCCGGACCATGGCCGGTCCGCCGATATCAATGTTCTCAACGGCATGTTCCGTGTCCCCGGGTCGCTCCCGGACGGCTTCCCGGAAGGGGTACAGATTTACAACCACAAGCTGGATCTGTTGTATATCCAGCTCTTTCAGTGTCAGGGCATGTTCTTCTATTTCCGGTCGTGCCAGCAATGCACCATGGATTTTAGGATGCAATGTTTTGACACGTCCATCCAGACATTCCGGAAAACCGGTTATTTCTGAGACGTCCGTAACAGGAACACCGGAATCGCGGATCAGGCGGGCAGTCCCGCCCGTGGATATTATCTGAATTCCTGACTGATGAAGTTCCCGGGCCAGCTCCGGTATTCCGGTTTTATCGGAAACGGAGATCAAGGCCCGGGTTACGGAAATGGCAGGAAGTTGGATCGGGGAATCAGAAGTCATATTGTTTGGTGTCGGGATGTTGATTGGTTGGTAACGAGCCGATCATACCTGTTTTGATCGGTTATTGCCGGGAAGTCTGATAGCAGATTATTCGGTGGCTCCTTCAATGAACCGGAGAAATACCCGGAAAAGGAACTGTATGGATGGAAAAGAGCCACGGGGATAACCGTCAGTTGTGAGAAAGCAGAAACCGGACAACTTTGGGATACAAGAGATGCTCCTGCTTCAGTACCCGGGCAGCCAGTGATTCCGCAGTGTCATCTACCCGGACAGGAACCTTGACTTGTGCAATGACAGGTCCCTCATCGTATGTCCTGGTCACATAATGGACCGTGCATCCGGATTCCTTTTCGCGGTTTTCAATAACGGCCCGGTGAACACGCATGCCGTACCATCCTTTCCCGCCGTATTTTGGCAACAGGGCGGGATGTATGTTTACTATTCTGCGCTTGTACAAATCCACTATTTCATCCGGTATTTTTTTTAAGTAACCGGCGAGAACGATGAGGTTGGGAGATTCCCATTCGAGAATTTTGCGCAGTTCATCTTCATATGCAGCCGGTTTGTCAAAATCCTTGGGAGATAAGACGAGACCGCGGATGTCATTCTCACGGGCATATTTCAGCGCTCCGGCATCCGGGTTATCACTTATCAATGCAGTGATCCGTGCAGGAACCTCTTTTTTCAAAGTGGCCTTATGCAGCGCTTTGAAATTCGATCCTGTGCCAGAGGCAAAAACGACGATGTTCTTTGGCTTCAAAGATCAAAAATTGATTGGGTGCTGGTGATTTTTACCGTATTACCAAAGGAAAGGGTCAATTCCACCCCCAGTGGGAAAGGCACTTTATGATCGATGTGTCCATAGGGTACATCCCGCACTACCGGCAGATCGGTATCCTTCAGCAACCGATCCAATACCTTTTCCATTGATGGAACGTCATCAAAGGTCTCCTCTTCAGGAGGTGAAAATGACCCGAAAATGACAGCATTGGCTGCCTGGAACCAACCGGCCAGCTTGGCTTGCCAGAGATAGCCTTCGGTTTTGTGCCGGGGTTCGCCCACATCCTCAAGAATCGGAATGGTGTTGTCAAGATCAGGAAAATAAGGAGAGCCGCTCAGTTTGGCTGCAACAGAGAGTGTACCCGGCAAGGCAATCCCTCTGATTTCACCTGTGGACCGGTTGGCAGGGATCGGGAGATCGTAATCTATTTTTCCGGTTTGCATGAAATCCCAGAAGGTCTTCTCAAAGTCGGGATGGACCGGATCCATGTAGAAATCAGTAGCGGGCATGCCGGTTGACAGGGAAGGTATGCCGGTTCGGGCATAGATTCCCCACTCCAGTGCAGTGATGTCGCTGTAGCCGATCATCAGTTTTCTGGCAGACGTGATCGCCTCGAAATCAAGCAGTGGGAGCATGGCGCTGCTGCCAAACCCGCCGCGGGCAAAAAAGATCATGTCCACATCCGGATCCGTAACCAGTTGCATCAGTTCGGAAGCACGGTCTTCGGCACTGCCGGCCAGGTAGTTGTCCCGTGCGTGGCAGCTTGGTTTGACGATTACCCGGTATCCCCGTTTTTCAAAATACGCGACACCATCCTCAAGTCGTTTGGGCTCAATAGGTGAAGACGGGGCCATGATGCCGATGGTTCCGCCTTCTGGTAATGGTCTGAGTTTTATCATGGGAATATCTTATTACTTCTGTTCGACGGGACTGAATATTTTGTAGTTCTCAAAGCTCCATCTGATCTGTTTGATGGTGATCACGATAGTGGCTGTTATGGGTACGGCAACAAGCATGCCGAATATGCCGGCCAGTTCAGCTCCGGTCATGACAACAAACAGGATTACCAGAGGATGCAGGTTGGCCGATCTGGAGAAGAGTGTCGGTTGTACGATACTGACATCGATGATCTGAGTGATGAGTATGGCAGTGAACACATAGATAACCATCGAGAAGTCACCGGTTTCAAGAACTGAGACAATGATGGACAGAATATATCCGATGACAGGTCCAAAATAAGGAATGATATTGGCAACACCGACAGCAATGCCAACGGACAAGGCATTGTTCAATCCCGCAAAACTGAGCAAAATGGTTGCCGTAGTGGCAATGATAATACTTTGCAGTCCGACACTTTTAAAGTAGGTGACCAGTCTCTTCTCAACTTTCTCGATACCTGTCAGTACGCTTTCGAAATACCTGTTGGGTACAAGCTCGAGGATATTCCGACGAAGATGGGCTCCGTCCTTGAGGATGAAGAACGTGGCAAAAGGTACGACGATAAAAGCCCAGAAAATATTGGCGAAAATTCCAAGGATGTTGTTGATCGTGCGGGAGATGTCATCCGTCTGGAACAGGACTTCAACGGCACCGGGAATATTGTCGCGAAGAAAACCCTCAGGCAGAAAAGGGACTCTTTTCAGGATCTGTTCCTCTATTTCCGCACTGACTGCCAGTACGGCATCAATATTAAGCTGTTGTCCCAGCATGATTACCTGGCCGGCAATGGCAGGAAGGATGGTACTTGAAAACCAGACAAGCAACAAAACCAGGGTGGTGAGAACGAGACTGATAGCCAGGGTCCGGTTCAATCCGACAGCCTGCATGCGGTTGACAAAGGGATTGAGTATATAGGAAAAGACCAGTGCAATCAGTGCGTAGAGAACCAGTACAAAAAAGCGATAGAGAACGAACAGGATCAGCAGTACGATAGCCAATCCTATAAGAAATCGAATAAAACGTTCGAAATTAAAGCTCTTCATTCTCCAGCTTTTTTAACAGTTCATCGCATTTCTCCATTACTTTGTGTCCCGGAAATCCCCTTCGAATCAGAAAGTCTGCAAGTTTCTTTCTGCGCTTCAAGCCCGGTTCCGTTCTCATCAATCGCTTTGCTGCACTCAGGGCGGCCTGTTCCAAAGCATCAATGAGATGGTCATCCGTGAAGGAGTTCTCAAGAGCAGAATCAATATACTGTTTTTTTACTCCTTTTTGGGCCAAGGCCTGTCGAATTTTTGCCGGCCCCCATCCATAACGGTCTTTTTTTTCCCTTGTGAAGGTTTCGGCAAAAATGGCATCGTTCAGATACCCCTTTTCCATGAAAGGCTTCAGGGCGTTCCGGGCCTCTTCGGAAGAGTACCCTTTGACAAGACTTTTCTTGATGATCTCACCGGAACTGTGATTCCGGACTGCCAGCCATCGGTAGATCTGATCGTTCAGTTGATGTTGCTTGTCAAGCCGGCACAGTTCCCTGTAACGTTCTTCTGAGATCAGATCACCTTTGGAAATACCGGCCTTTTCAATGACGGTACGGTGAAACCCATCCAGGAACGATCCCTCGACAAAAAGAGAAACCCTCCCTTTCTTGCGTTTCTGTGTAACAATATCCGTACAGCGTCCCGGTAGGGAAGATGCTGATTCATCCATTGATAAAACCGGTTATGGATGTTATTGTAAAGAATTAATCCCTCAGTTGTCGCCGGCATCACTGGATTCGACAGGTGATGCCGCACTTTTTGCTACTGTGCTCTTAGCTGACGCGGAATCCGTCTCCGTGCCGGTGTCCGGATAATGGTCAGGCATCAGCTTCCTACGTACCATATCCTCGATTGAAGAGCTGAGCTTGGGATCTTCCTGAAGAAACTGCATGGCCGAGTCGGTTCCCTGTCCTATAGGTTCGCCGTCATAACGGTACCAGCTGCCTCGTTTTTGGACAATATCGTACTGTACGGCAAGATCGAGCAGTTCTGCGATACGTGAAATACCCTGTCCGTACATGATATTGAACTCACAGGTTTTGAAAGGCGGAGCCACCTTGTTTTTTACCACTTTTACCTTGGTGCGATTGCCTACTACATCATCACCACGTTTGATTGCACCGATACGGCGTATATCGATACGGACCGAAGAATAAAATTTGAGTGCTTTGCCACCGGTCGTGGTTTCAGGATTTCCGAACATAACTCCGATCTTCTCACGAAGCTGATTGATGAAGATCACGGCAGTATGGGTACGGTTTACTACTCCTGTAAGTTTTCTCAGGGCCTGTGACATAAGCCGGGCCTGCAATCCGACCTGTGCATCACCCATTTCACCATCCAGTTCGGCACGGGGAACAAGTGCAGCTACCGAGTCGATGACAACGACGTCGAGCGCGGCCGAACGGATCAGCGTTTCGGCAATTTCCAGTGCCTGCTCCCCGCTGTCAGGCTGAGAGATGAGCAGCTCATCGATTTTGATCCCGAGTGCTTTTCCGTACTTGGGGTCAAAGGCGTGCTCGGCGTCAATGAGTGCCGCATGTCCGCCCGCTTTCTGAGCTTCGGCAATGACATGAAGAGCCAGAGTGGTTTTACCACTCGACTCGGGTCCGTAAATCTCGGTCACACGTCCCCGGGGTATGCCTCCGACACCCAGCACATGATCCACCATCATCGAACCGGTGGAGATGTATGGGATGTTTTCAATGGGCTGGTCGCCCAGGCGCATGATGGTCCCTTTGCCATGCTGTTTTTCGATCTGGCCCACAGCCAGGTCTATTGCTTTTCTGCGTTCGTTATCAGACATTGGATTGCACTCCTGTTTATATATGTGTAAAATATGTGAAAATATACTTTCTTTTCGCAAGAATACCAACACTGCTTGCGAAAATCTTTATCTCTTAAGACAAGGAACCAGGACAAAACTTACAATCCATTTCGCGATTAATCCACTAAAAATATTGCCTTTTTGTGACATAGAGAGCTGATTTGTGCGTGACCTGCCGCCATCTGATCGTACAAGCCCGCTAACCCTTTCGATATCCCGCCAAAGAATACCTATCTTCTGACTTTGGATTCACAATGCTTCAGGATCATGATCGATACACATTGCCATATTTATCTGCCACAGTTCCAGCAGGATCTCACTGACGTTCTCGACCGGGCCTCACAGGCGGGGATCACCGATATCATGATGCCTGCCATTGATTTCGGATCCCTGAAGCAGATGGATACGCTTGCCCATCCGCATATCCGGTTCCATAAAATGATCGGGATACATCCCTGCGACGCCGGCGGGGAACAGGGGGATATCGGCAGTCAGCTCCTCAACCTGGGCAGTGCCGACGAGATCATCGCCATTGGGGAGACGGGGCTGGATTACTACTGGTCTAAAGACCATACCGATGCCCAGCAGCAGAGTCTCAGGGAGCATTGCCAGGCGGCCAAGACACTGGACAAACCCGTAATCCTCCACAACCGCGATAGCACGGAAGACCTGCTGGATATCATCGAAGAGCAGCAGGATGGCCGCCTCAGGGGCATCTGGCACTGTTTCAACGGAACCCCGGAGCAGGGACGTCGGGCGCTGGACCTGGGGCTGTACCTGGGCATAGGCGGGGTGGTGACGTTCAAGAATGCCGGGGTGGACCGGGTGGTGGCGGACATGCCGCCGGACCGGCTCGTGCTGGAAACGGATGCTCCCTATCTGGCGCCGGTGCCCAATCGGGGAAAGCGCAACGAACCTTCATTCATGAAATTTACCGCTGAAAAGCTCGCGGAAATGTTCGGTATCTCCCTTGAGGAGACGGACCGTATCACCACGGAAAATGCCCGCCGGCTCTTCCGCTTGTACTGATTCACCGTTGGCTGATCGGCAACCGTATTTCAGCTTCCAGAGGCGCCGGATGTGCCTTGCTTTACCGGAAAAGTGATGTAATCATCGCACAGCTTGGCCAGGCTGCGGCGCAGGTGGCTGGAGACAAGGATGGTGCCGCCCTTGCTTTTGTACTCGTTCAGCAGCTCCAGGGAAGCTTTTTTGCTTGTCTCGTCCAGGGCGCGGAACGGCTCGTCCAGCAGGATGATCTCCGGCTGTGTGACCAGGCTGCAGGCCAGCATCGTTTTCTGGATCATGCCGCTGGAGTAGGTGCCGATCAGGTTTTCCCGCCGCTCGTCGAAATGGAGCCGCCCGAAGAGCTCGTCCATCCGGCGGGGTGACTCGCTGTCGTCCCACTTCTTTCGCGCCCTGAGCGTCCACTCCATCAGTTCATTGGCGCTCAGGTAGGCCGGCAGGTCCGTGGCGTCTGTCACGATGCCGATGTGCTGCAGAAACTTGTGCGGGGCATCGTAGATCGGCTCCCCTGAAAAGGTGATGGTCCCCTCGGTCGGAAACGCCGTGATCGAAACCAGGCGCAGGAACGTGGTCTTGCCTGATCCGTTGGCCCCGATGAGCCCGGTTGCCGTGCCTTTTTGGAAATGATGGTTCATGCCGGACAGGATCATCGGCCCGGTTCCGTACCGCTTCGACAGGTTTTCGACATTCAGGAATTCAGTCATAATAAACCGCTTGAAAGGTTATGCATATCTCCTCCGGAAGGCGCACTCGTTGCTGCGGGTCAAAAGCCATGCGGATACGGCCGAAACCGCCGCATCGGCCAGAGTCCACATCCACACAGCCTGCCAGCTTACCGCTTCGGAGAACAGTGCCGCTGCGGCCACGGTGAGAAGGAGCGCCAGTGTCCATCGCGTCTGCAAAAAGAACCGGGCGACCATCCAGTCCCGCGGTGCCAGCATCCACCAGTGGAATACCGGCGGCGAGATGGCCGGACCGGATACGGGCCATGCCAGCATGTTTTTCGCCAGTATCCAGAACAGGAGCCAGCCGGCGTGCCAGCTTTCCGGGGTCCCGAGCCATATGAGCAGCCAGTAGGTGAAACTGAGCAGTGCGATGATGCGGCCCATGGGACGTTTGCGGTCCAGCTGCACAATCTGGGTCCATACCGCCGCCCGCCACCGTTTGGGGACCCAGTAGATGGACCCGTAGGATGCCGGCTCACGTGACTCTTTGGATCCGGTGGCCGGATTGGTGAACAGCTCGTCGTAGAAGGCATCGCTCTGGTAGTAGCGCCGGTCGTAACGCCGGATCTCCTTGCCAAGCCGGAACCCCGAGTATCCCAGGAAAAGCACAAAGGGGAGAATGGCCAGTACCAAGTGCGGGATAGCGGCGGAGACCACTACGCTTATCATGCCAATGAACGTGACCAGGATCGTGCTCA
>SKYW01000312.1 GCA_007127695.1 Balneolales bacterium
AACATATCAAAAACACATTTCACTTCGACCCTTTCTCAAGAGGCTTTGTTGATATCCTTGCAGCAGAACAAACTCCAAGCTCGCATCAGTGGTATCAGGGTACGGCAGACGCCGTCCGTCAAACGTTCCGCTACCTGCAAAATCACCGGGCCGACAGGGTTCTTATCCTCTCCGGGGACCAGCTCTACCAGATGGATTACCGGAAGATGATGCAGGCTCATGAGGACAACAATGCGGAATTGACCATCGGGACCATTCCCGTGAATGCTCATGATGCCATGGGATTCGGAATCATGAAAACAGACGACAGCGGGATGATCGAAAGTTTCACTGAAAAACCCACACATGACCAGCTTCCCGGATGGGAGTCGGAGGTGCCCGATGAAATGAAAGCGCAGGGTAAAGTCTACCTCGCTTCCATGGGAATCTATATCTTCAACAAAGAGACACTTTGGAACCTTATCAACGACAATCCGGAAGCCCTTGATTTCGGGAAGGAAATTATTCCCAAAGCAATTTCCTCCCGGATGAGGGTGGCCAGTTACAAATACACCGGCTATTGGACTGATATCGGAACCATACGCTCATTTTATGACGCCAACCTTGAGCTGGCCGATCCGATGCCACAGTTTGATCTCTACGCCACAGGAAAAAAGATCTTTACCAGGCCCCGGTTGCTCCCGCCAACAAAAATGTTCGGAACCACTACGGATCGTTCCCTGATTGCTGAAGGATGCGTTATTGAGGCCGAATCCATTTTTCACTCGGTTATCGGTATCCGCTCGCGGATCGGTCCGAACAGTGTGGTCACGGAGTCCATTGTGATGGGTAACGATTTTTATCCGTCCATTGAAGAACTCAATGAATCGAATCCTGACATGCCGGCGCGTGGCATTGGAGCTGGCTGCCATATCGAGCGCGCCATAGTCGACAAAAATGCCCGAATCGGTAACAATGTCCGGATTGTCGGTGGCGATCACCTTGAAAACACCAGGAATGAAAGCTACTCCATAGTGGATGGAATAGTTGTGGTTGAAAAAAACGGAATCATCAGAGATGGAACCGTAATCTGAAAGCAATAACGTATCCTGGAGTAACTATGTCGATCATCAAGCTGAAAAAAAACCCGTCACCACCCAGTGCCGGAAGGGGTAAGTGGAATGATATTTTCCTGCTGCTGCCTGTGCTGCTTTTGGTGGCAGGCCTGAGCAGCTGCGGGCAGGAACCCGCCCCGGAAAGATCCGCGCCACTGGCCGATAGGGACACCGTGAGCATTGCCGTTATGGCCACCACGGACGTGCACGGAAGGGTGAGGGCCTGGGACTATTACCGGGACCGGGAAGAGCCCCGGTACGCATTGTCAAAGGTTGCTACACTCGTTGATTCCGTCAGGGCTGTCCACGAACACACCATACTTCTCGATGCAGGTGACTGGCTTCAGGGCAATCCGTTTGCCGAATATTTTGCCATGCATGACCCTCAAAACCGGCATTACCCGTTTCTTGCCCTGACCGACCGCATGGATTATGACGCTATCGTGCTGGGAAATCACGAGTTCAATTTCGGCCTGGAATATTTAAACAGACAGATAGGAATGACCGATACACCCATCATGGGTGCCAACATATACCATCCCGGCACCGATGACCCGGCCTATCCACCCTACATTGTCAGGGAGGTAGCAGGCCTCCGGGTGGCCATCGTGGGACTCACCACACCGGGATCCGCTGTCTGGGACAGACCGCGCGTTGAAGGTATCCTGGATTTCGGAGACGGTCTGGAGGCAGCCCATCGCTTTGTGCAGGAAGTGCGGGAGGATCATCAGGCGGACGTGGTGATCATTCTGGCGCATACCGGACTGGACGGCAGCGCAAGTTATCAGCGTGATGATCTTGGGGATGAGAATTTCGGCAGAGCCGTAGGTGAGGAGGTGCCGGGAGTGGACCTGATGGTGCTGGGACATACGCACCGTGCCATTGATGATGTCGCGTTGCAAGGTGCTGACGGACGTGAAGTCGGGGTCGTTCAGCCCGGCCGCTGGGCGTCACATCTGGGGGTTGCTGAAATGGACATTGTCCGGCAACAGGATGGCACGATCCGTGTCGTTTCCATTTCCACAGCAAATCACAGTGTGGCAGATGTGGATGAGCACCCCGAAATTGTTGCGCTGACTCTTGAAGCGCATGAGGACGTGGTTGCATTTGTTACAGAACCGATGGCCATGACCGATGATGAATGGTCGGCGCGTGATGCCCGAAGAAAAGACACCCCCATCATTGATCTCATCCAGACCGTGCAGAAAGAGCAGACCGGTGCGCAACTTTCGGCTGCAGCTGCTTTCAACACCTCCGTATCCTTCGGACCCGGACCCATCACCCGCGGCGATATCGCCCTGCTCTATCCCTATTACAACACCCTGTACAAAATGGAAATCACAGGTGAGCAAATAAAAAGCTTTCTTGAACATACATCGCAATATTATACCACTGAGACTGATGAGCAGGGAAACCCTGTTGTCAACAGGGGATGGCCTGGATTCAACTTTGATATGCTGGCCGGAGTGACCTACGTACTTGATCTGCGAAATCAACCAGGCGAGCGGGTCACGAAGCTGATGTACAACGAGGAGCCGGTCGCCGGGGATGACCGGTTCACGCTTGCCATCAACTCATACAGGGCCGAAGGGGGCGGCGGCTTTGATATGCTTCAGGACGCACCTGTGCTCATGACCATTGACCGCTCCGTCGGCGACATGATCCTTGAATATCTTCAGGATAAAGAGGTCATACAGCACAATGATGTATTCAAAGAAAACTGGCATCTTGTATACTGATATCACATGAACATCCTGCTGGTTGAGCCTTTTCTGGGAGGATCGCATCGCGCTTTCATTGAAGGGCTGCGCCAGCATTCCCGGCACCGTATCTTCACGGCCACCATGAAAGGCAGTCACTGGAAATGGCGGATGAGTGGGGGTGCCGTAACCCTGGCGGAGAAGACCGATGAAATCAGTGAGGACATCGATCTGGTATTTGCCAGCAGCATGACCAATCTTCCGGCTTTCATTGCCCTGACAAATCCACGCTTTGCTTCCGTACCCATTGTGCTCTATATGCATGAGAACCAGTTGACCCAGCCGGTTCCTGAAACGGAAGAACGTGATATCACTTATTGCTATATCAACTATCTGAGCGTCCTTGCCGCGGATTATGTATTCTTTAATTCCGATTTTCACAAAAAATCGTTTTTGGATGCGTTGCCGGGCCTGCTTGCCCGTTTTCCTGATTATCAGCAGTCTGAGTCCATAGGCAAGATTGCGTCAAAAGCGGATCTGCTGTATCCCGGGCTTGATCTCAGGGTTTTTGACGAGGCCGTGCATAAGAAGAAGCTTCGCGCACCGAATTCCCGGCCGGTCATCATCTGGAATCAGCGCTGGTCGTTCGATAAGGATCCTGAGAAATTTTTCCGTGTAATTGACAAGCTGGATGATGCCGAATGCACGTTCGATCTTATCCTGGCCGGTGATCACCACCACGATCAGGCAGAACTGTTCGAACAGGCGTGGAAAAGGTATGGAAGCCGAATCCTGCACTATGGTTTTGTCGAGAATAACCAGCAATATGCAAACCTGCTGCAGAAGGGGGATTTTGTCATATCCACATCGCAGCATGAATTCTTCTGCACGGCCATCATGGAAGCCGTTTATTGTGGATGCCATCCGATGCTGCCGCGTGAGCTGACCTATCCTGAAATGATTCCCAGGGCACTCCAGGAGCCGCTGCTGCATGGTCCGGTTTTCTATGATGATGAAACGGACCTGTTCCGGAAAATGAAGAAACTGCTCGAGGGTACCTACAAAAAACTGCCGCTGCCCACCCTGCAATCTGTCAACCGGGATATGGACTGGAGCCGGATCATCACAATATACGATGACATGTTTGAGGGTATCAGAAAGGACTTTCCTCGTCGCCGGCAGGGGGGGTAAAACCGGTTTTACGGGCTCTTTTTTCAGCCGTTTCATCACTTTGGGTAACTTCGGTCAGCCGTTCTGCACCCTCCGAGGGATCCGAAGCCAAGTATGACGGATCACCATAAGTCCGCGAAAGGTTCTCAAAACGGGCGTACTGCTTGATGAAGTGAAGATTTACCGTGCCGACCGGACCGTTTCTCTGCTTTCCAACGATCAGTTCAGCAACACCCTCTGTTGAATTGCCCTGATCATCGGTTGTGATTTTGTAGTATTCCGGACGATATAGGAAACAGACCACGTCGGCATCCTGCTCAATGGACCCCGATTCGCGCAGGTCGCTGAGCTGTGGACGTTTGTCGCCGCCCCGCTGCTCCACGGCCCTGCTGAGCTGCGACAGGCCGATCACGGGGACATCGATTTCCTTGGCCAGTGCTTTCAGTCCGCGTGAAATCCCGGCAATTTCCTGCTCGCGGTTCTGCCGGTCGTTCTGCATACCCGTCATGAGCTGCAGGTAGTCGACAACGATCAGACCCACGTCATGTTCGCTCTTGAGCCGGCGGCATTTTGAACGAAGCTCCATGATGCTGATGGATGGCGTGTCATCGATGAGAATCGGGGCTGTATGGAGACGCCCGGCCGCTTCCAGCATTTTTTTGAATTCATTGTCATCCAGCTTTCCCGTACGGGCCTTTTGGGCGTCCACGCGGGCTTCCATGGTGAGCAGTCGCTGGACCAGGGCCTGGTCGGACATCTCAAGACTGAATACGGCAACCGGGGTCCTTTTTTCGGGATCCTGGTTAAGTGCCGCATTTCTGGCGACGGTGAGTGTGAATGCGGTCTTTCCCATGGATGGACGCGCGGCAATGATGATGAGGTCACCTCTCTGCCAACCGGCAGTGATTCGGTCCACATCCAGCCCGGTTGGCACTCCGGTGATACCCTGTTTCTTGCCACGGATATCCTCAAGGTAGGATATGGTGGTTTTCAGGATTTCCACCAAAGGGCGGTTTCCGCTTCGGGCCTTGGCGTTTGTGATATCATAAATTTTCTGTTCGGCACCATCCAACACCTCAAAGGAGTCGCTGGTGCTGTCGTAGGCATTCTGGATGATTTCAGAGCAACTCAGGATCAAGTGCCTTTTTAGCGCTTTTTCCGCTACGATCTGGCAGTGGTATTCTATGTTTGCTGCCGAGCTGACGGACCGCGTGAGATCGGTCAGGTAGCCGCTTCCCCCGATTGTTTCAAGCAGATCCCTGTCCCGCAGTTCGTTCTCTACGGTCAGTAGATCCAGCGGATTGTCACGTTCATAGAGTTTTAAAAGCACTTCAAATATGTGCCGGTGCGCCGGTTTGTAAAAATCATCAACTTCCAGCATCTCAATGGCCACAGATGCGGCCTGCTCTTCAATGAGCATACTCCCCAAAATGGCTTCTTCAATCTCAATGGCTTGCGGTGGTATACGTCCCTGTGCCTCCAGCTGTGCGGTGCTGTCGGTCCGGCTGGTCTTGTTTTGTGGTTTGTTTGTCATTGCGTCAGGACATAGAATACATTAAAAACATCATTTCAGGGACTTTTGCCAGATTCGGATCTTCCGGATTGCAACATGGCCTGAAAGCATGGTACGCATTTTCCGGCACTGTTTGGAACGGAGTAAAAAGGTATAAAAAAAACAAGAAGTCTGCGCTGTCGTTGATGAAAAAATCAACGGCCGTTTCCTGTCAATTCGTCATACCTTTTCCGCAGCAGTTTGACATCCTCCCACGTGTCCCTTTTCCATGCGGGGTTGCGCAGCAGGGCGGCGGGATGGAAAGTGACCAGAAGTTCAACGCCATTATGGAATGGATGAAACCTGCTTCGCAGATTTTTCATTGGCTCCGAAGTGTTGAGAAGGGTCTGCGCCGAAATGCGTCCCAGGCAGAGAATCAGTTTCGGTTGGATGAGCTCAATCTGCCGGTACAGATAGGGGAGGCTCCGGTCACGTTCTTCGGGAAGCGGATCCCGGTTGTTTGGCGGCCGGTGCTTAAGGATGTTGGCGATGTATACATCCTCCCGGCGGAAGGATATGGCAGCCAGTATCTTGTTGAGCAGCTGACCCGCCTTGCCGACAAAAGGCTCACCCTGCTTGTCCTCCTGCAATCCTGGAGCTTCACCGATCAGCATCAGGTCAGCGTCCGGATTCCCGGTTCCAAAGACCAGCCTGGTGTCCGCGAGGTCCGTGCGGAGGACATCTGCAGTAAGGCAGATGTCAAACAGCTCCTCCAGGGTTTTTGCAACGGCAGGTCCTGCCCCACTAACACCAATCCCTGCATCTTTGCCAATGTCTTCTTCTTTGTCTTCGCCTCTCGCGTCACTTCCAACGTCATTTCCACGTGACCCTTCGGCTTCCTGCTGCCCGTGGGCCTCGGCCACACTGTCCTCCTGAATCATACTCGTGTCCGTTGCCGGCGGTATTTTTTCTTCTCCGGATTGTGCAGGTGTTCCGGTTGCTGCAGTTACCGGCGGGATGTCGGGCAATTCCGGAATCTGAAATCGTCCGTAGGTCTGCTCCTCCTGTTTCAGAAATGTACGAACGGTGTGAAAAAGGGAGTCATCTTGTTCCTTGCTTTGCTTCATATACTCAAATGGTCGAAGGATGGAGGTTGCTTGTCACTGGACGTGGCATGTCGGTATTGCCAGTGGCACGACCGTTTAAAATCGTGCCCCGGACTGCCTCGGATGGCTCACGGTCATCAAGTCGGCACTGTACCACTTCATTTACAAGCGATGGATCGAAGGGCAGCGATACCCGGATGTAGTTGTCGGTCCAGCCGAAGATCTTTCCATCCTTAACTTCCTGCTCTATCAGGACTGGACGGACCGACCCAAGGAACCGGCTGTCGAAGTCGAAGCGTTTCTGTTCGGAGATTCTCCGGAGTTTATGGGTCCTTTCCTTCCGGACTTTCTTTGGGACGTTTCCATCCATCTCAAGGGCCGTGGTATTGGGCCTTTCGGAATAGGTGAAAACGTGAAGGTAGCCGACTGGCAGGGATTGCAGGAAATCCATGGTCGTTTGAAAATGGGCATCCGTCTCCCCGGGGTGCCCCGTGATGACATCCACACCGATGCAGGCATCCGGCATGAGGTCGAGGATGGTGTGGACGCGCCTGCGATACAGTTCCGTTCGGTATCTGCGTTTCATCAGCTGAAGCACCTCATCCGATCCGCTCTGGAGCGGGATATGGAAGTGCGGCTGGATCGTGTTGGATCGGGCCACAAACGCAATGATCTCGTCGGACAGCAGGTTGGGCTCAATGGAGGATATCCGGATGCGATCCAGTCCGGGCAACCGGTCCAGCTGCCGGATCAGATCGAGGAACGTCTCGCCGCTCTGTCGACCGAAATCACCGACATTCACGCCGGTAAGCACGATCTCCCGGTATCCGTTGGCGATTACGCTGCGCGCATTTTCCATCACATCGCGAACGGATGGGCTGCGGCTTTTACCCCGGGCCAGCGGTATGGTACAGAAGCTGCACTTGTAATCGCACCCGTCCTGCACCTTCAGAAATGCCCGTGTGCGGTCATTGGCGGAAAAGGCATGGTGGAAATCTACCGCTTCGTTCACATCGGTGCGATGGATGATGGTCTGGTCCGGTTTTTCAAAATTCCCGGCCAGCGCCAGGATATCGAATTTGTCCCGCGCACCGACCACCAGGTCGACACCATCGATGGCGGCGATCTCATCGGGTTCGAGTTGCGCATAGCAGCCGGTGACCACGATAAAAGCCCGTGGATTCTTTCGCTGTGCCCGCCGCACGACTTTCCGGCAATCCCTGTTGGCATCCTGGGTGACAGAGCACGTATTTATGACGTACACATCCGCTTTTTCCCCGAAAGGCAGGATTTCGAAATCCTGTCCGCTGAAATGACGTTTCAGGGTGGATGTCTCCGCAAAATTCAACTTGCATCCAAGAGTGTGGAAAGCAACACTCCGGGAAGCACTGGCGGTATGTGTGTAATTCTGTTTTGTCATCATGCTTGCGCTAGCGGCTGGGCCAGTCTTCAGTGACACGGTTCTGCGGCCCAATACGGTGATCACTTGCCGGCACAAACGGTAAAAGGAGGCCGGTTATTCTCCCTGCAAGATAATCGTTATGCAGAAACCTTTCAGGGGAGATAGTACAGGATAATCGCGATCACCACAAAGTTCAGGATTGCCAGGGGAAGCATCCTTGTCCAGCCGAGTCGCATGAGCTGATTATACTTGAACCGTGGCAGCGTCCACCGCACCCAGATAAACACGAATGCGAAGAACACGGTCTTCAGGATGAAGACGTGGATATCAAGGATTGCCTTCCACACAGGGCTCATTTCAGGCAGCCAGTAGCCGGCGAACGGCAGGTGATATCCACCGAAGAAAAATACGGTGATCAGCATGCTTCCGATCACGACGTGCATGTATTCGGCAAGGAAGAAGGTCCCGAATTTCATGGAGCTGTACTCGGTATGAAAACCGCCAACCAGTTCCTGTTCGGCTTCGACCAGATCAAAGGGCGCCCGGTTGGCCTCTGCAAATACTGCGATGGTGAAAATGATGAAGCCCAGCGGATTCCGAAAGATATTCCACCATAATTCCTGGGATTGGACAATTTCAAGAATGCTCAGGGAGCCTGCAAACAGGATCACGGATGCCAGTGCGACGCCCATTGGCAGTTCGTAGCTGATCATCTGGGCTGCAGCCCTGAGGCCGCCCAGAAGGGAATATTTGCTGTTGGATGCCCATCCGGCAAGGGTCACGCCGTACACAGACAGGGACGCCACGGCAAGCAGGAACAATACACCTACGTTCAGATCGGTGATATATACGAATTCGCTGAACGGGATGATGGCAACGGTGATGATGGCGGTGCTTACCGGGATCATCGGAGCCAGGGTGTACAGGAATCTGTTGGCGTTGGTGGGAACGATATCCTCTTTCAGAAAGAGTTTGATCACATCAGAAAAGGGCTGGAAGAGTCCGAGCGGACCAACCCTGTTCGGGCCGTAGCGGTTCTGGATGAATGCCGAAACACGCCGCTCCGCGTACACGGCAACGGCTGCCGATGGCAGGAGAAATAACAGGACCACGGCGAGCATGACCAGTATTGAAAAAAGTAAGGGATCCATTTATGCGGGTTTTACTTCCGAATCTTGTTCCAGTTTCAGTTGAATGCCGTTTTCCTCATCCATTCGATCATAGGACACTTCCCGGAAGGTACGGAAAGTACCGGCAATCTCTTCCATGATCTGACGCGACGATTCCCAGCCGGGCCTGTCAGTGTCGGATTCCATGCGGGCAAAGAACTCCCAGGCGGGGATGCAGTCGATCCGGTTGGCGTCGGTCACCCAGTTGTCGAATTTTGTTCCGTAGTGATCCAGACGGCCCATTGACATCTCCAGGTTGAGCCGGCGATTGGTGTACAGGGTTTCCTTTGCCGGGACGGTCCTCTGGATGCGTCCGTCGACATTGACGTAGGAGGCCGCGTGCTCGGCGGCCGTTGTCACAGGGACCACCAGGTTGGCGGCACGTGTCGTATCGCTGTGGCTGGTTCCCCATACGATGGTCCAGGAGGAGGCCAGATGTTCCGCTGTCAGTGCCGTGCGTCCAAGAAGATCGTCATCCAGAATGGCGACAATCTTCGGTTTGCTGGTTTCAATGAGCTTAATCAGGGATTTCTCATCGATTTCTTCAATTCCAAGGGCTCTTGCACCGTTGGTGTTCGGTGCCTGATCGTCGGAGATAAGAAATCCGTCGCCGGCTCCCGGCGTGATGTGCGGGACGAAATGGAATTTCGATACACCGAGGTTGCCGAAGTACGTTCGCAGGGCGTAATTGTCTTCCACGGAAGCGTGCGGACTTCCGATTACAAGAATTTCATCCGGGGTGGTTTTTCCGAGTTCTTCCTGCAGGGTCAGCTGTGCGTTGTTCCATGATGTACGCACTTGTCCGGCATCATCCGGGCGGAGATGCGGACGGGAAATCCGGTTTTCGTTGAATTGTCGATAAGCAAGGCGTCCGGCGTCCGGCATCCAGTGGTCATTGACCGCATCATTGAAACGCGGGGTGACACGCATTACAAGATTGTCACGTGTCCACAGCCAGGTACTGCATCCCTTTCCGTTGGAAATGTCTATGCTGGGGGTCTGGTTCATCTCCCAAACCCGTGCCTTGAAACGGAAATCGGCTGATGTCAGTGCCCCGACCGGACAGATGTCAACCGTGTTGAGCGAATAGGGGTCATCAAATGTCTGATCATTGGCGGTCATCGGGTAGTTCTTGTCGCCGCGGGAAATGATGGTAAGCTGATAGGTTTTGCTGATCTCATCGGTAAAGCGGACGCAGCGCGTGCAATTGATGCAGCGTTCGGCATCCAGAATGACACGCGGCCCGAGCTGGATTGCTTTGGGCTTGTGGACTTTTTTGTGCTCAAACCGGCTGCCTTCGGGACCATATTTATAGGTAAGGATCTGCAGCGGACATTCACCGGCCTGGTCGCAGATCGGGCAATCCAGCGGGTGGTTGATAAGGATGAATTCCAGGTTGTCGGCCTGGGCCTGCTTTACGAGGTCGTCGGTGTGGTGGGTGTGGATTACCAGTCCATCCGCAAGATCGAGGCTGCAGGCGGTCATGAGTTTCGGGAAATAGCGGATTACCCGGTTGCCTTCATCATCAATTTCAAAGACTTTTTTTTCTCTGTCAAAAACGGGCATGCCGGCTTTGACGA
>SKYW01000303.1 GCA_007127695.1 Balneolales bacterium
CGGCTGCATCCACCCGGCTGCGACAATACTGGCATCACCGGCCAAACTGTTTATATGGCCGGGCGTATCAACCTGTCAGCAAAATGATGATCAATGTAATGAGTGAGGAGACCAGGAGAAAGATCATTCGGGCTCCCGGGAGTGGTTTATCCGGCATATTTACCCATGAATAGGATGGTGTTGCTGCCCTTTTCGCGGATGAAGAACAGGAACGGGCGGTCCAGCCGGATGGTAAGCTCCTGTGGACCCACGCTTTCCCGGCTGATCTCGATGACGGTTACAGCCGCCGCTTCGCTGCCTTCCTCGTCCACCTTGATCACCGCACGGTGCATCACATTGGAGATAAATAGCTCTTCAACGGGGTGGATGCGACTGAAATCGGCCTCGCCGACAAGGAAGGGGAAGGTCAAGCCCATGGTTTGCAGGTCTTCCATGATATCTTCGTAGTCGAAATCGATCTCGAAGCGCGGCAGGTAGACGTTGACCGTGTCTTCCCCGATTTGCGAGGTGATGGCATCGAACTCCTGGCGGGTGAGCGCGCCGGCGAATTCGCCGAGGTTGTGCCGGTCGGCGGGCAGGAAAGCGGTGAAGGAGAAGGCACCGTCGCCGTAGGACAGGTCCACAACCTGCCATTCCTCGTTTTCAAAGTAGCCGAAGGCTTCACGCACGCGCATCAGCGGCACGTCGGTTTTTTCGCCGGTGGCGGTGGTGAAGGGGGCGTCACGGGTGTCGTCGGGATCGAACTGCACGGTCCAGTCGGCCTTGAAATAGATGGCGTTGATGAGGTACATGACCACATCCGGGCCGATCTCGTCGATCATCTCCTCGATCAGGCCGTTGGTCTTGTCGCTGATCCAGCCGTTGATGACATCCACGGAGGCGGGGTCGGCGAAGTCCAGATCGGCGATTTCGGCATCGAAGTATTCGGCATTGGTCTGCAGGAACTCTTCGAGCACTTCAAAGCCCCGGCGATACCACACGGAGTTGGCGATTTCCATGCGCACCTGCGGGTCCAGCCGGGTGAGCAGGTCGATAAGGTCGCGGAAGGCGGTGTTGATCTCCTCGTTGGAAAGTCCGTCGTGGCCGAAAAAGCCGCGCATCTGTTCGTACGTTTCCCCGTCGGTGCCGTTCAGCGCCATGCCGAACGCCATGGAGATGCTCAGCGGGGAGGTAAAAAAGCTCTCATCCGAGGCCGAGTGCGCCAGTTTTCCCAGCAAGGCAAAAGTGAAGTCATTGGAACCGTCCACCAGCACCTGTTCCTGAGCGCTCAGTTCGCGCATCGGGATGCCGTCCTGGTCGTCCTTGTCGGCGTCGGCCACATCGCAGCCGGAGAAAACGACGAGAAGCACGAGGAGTATTGACAGGTTGTGGAAGCGGGTTGAGCGGTTTTTGCGGGTGCGTAACATCGGGTTGCTGTCCGGTATCATATCGGGTCTCCAGGTTTATTTCAACGTTTGCCAATTCGGTTGTTCATCCGTGGTACACATAATGTTGCGAAAGCACCTAGTGCCGGTTGCTTTACTTTTCCCGGACATGCCGATAGCGACCGGTGGGGATCAAGGATAGCTCGCCATGTGTTGAAGTCTTGCAGCCGGTGTATTCCTTCCGTTCCTATGCAAATACGGGTCTGCTTTTTAACGGAACCGATCTTGGTTCTATTTAAAAAATTAGTGCATTTTTCAGCTTTCAGGAATAAAAAAAGGGCTTTCATACAAAGAGGTACTGTTTTTTATTTGAATGGCAGATGTTTTTTGTACATATTGTTCCAATCGAATGAAATCATTTGGATATCGTTCGCCTGTTGTTGTCCGAGAGGATGAAGTAAAAATGTGACGTACCGGTTGGTGTCAGAGGAAATGATCACGCAGGGGTACGTACTGCGCTGTCGCGGTAACGCCGGTCCCGCCGGTGTCATGCGATCATACATGGACTGTTGGAATAGGTTTCTACCCGGCTTTGGAACAAAGCGGGCGCTATGATAGTGGGCAGTTTCCGAACCATCCAAACCACCTGGCTAATAATCTTGAAGGCATGAGAAAAGAAGGAATGTTGTCACCCGGAAAAGCTCCGGGCAAACAGGGATTGTACGATCCCGCACTGGAGCATGACGCTTGCGGAATCGGGTTCGTCGTCCATATCAAGGGCAAACAGTCCCACGATATCGTCCGGCAGGCGCTCCGTGTGTTGCGTCATCTGGATCACCGTGGTGCCACTGGCGCAGAACACAACAGCGGTGATGGTGCGGGCATCCTGATGCAAATCCCCCATGAATTTTTCAAACAGTCCTGCGAGGGTCTTGGGTTTGATCTTCCCGATTATGGCAACTACGGTGTAGGCATGCTTTTCCTGCCGCCGGAGCGCGAACAGCGCAAGATCTGTGAAAAGATCATCGGGGAAATTGTCCGGGAGGAAGGTCTTAACATCCTTGGCTGGCGCAAGGTGCCCACGGACAACTCCAGTCTGGGACAGGCGGCCAGGTCACAGGAACCCCTGGTGAGGCAGGTATTCATCGAGCGTGACCCGTCGATGGAGTCGGTACTCGATTTCGAGCGCAAGCTGTTCGTGATCCGCCGCCGGTGCACCCTGGCCATCCAGCAGTCTGAACTGTTGGACGAGGACAAGGAATTTTACTATTTCAACAGTCTGTCTTCCCGCACCGTGGTATACAAGGGCATGCTCACGCCCAACCAGGTGGAGCTTTACTATCCGGACCTGAAGGATCCAAGTATGAAATCAGCCATTGCGCTGGTGCATTCGCGCTTCAGCACCAATACTTTCCCGAGCTGGAAGCTGGCGCATCCCTACCGGTACATCATCCACAACGGGGAGATAAACACGCTGCAGGGCAACCAGAACTGGATGCACGCCCGTGAAAAGCAATTCGCATCCACCCTGTTCGGCGACGATATGAAGAAGGTGTTGCCGATCATCCAGGAGGAGGGAAGCGACTCGGGCAAATTTGACAATGCCCTGGAGTTTTTGTCGCTCACGGGACGTTCCCTGCCGCATGCCATGATGATGATGATCCCGGAGCCCTGGGAGAAGCACGAGAGCATGAACGAGCTGCAGCGGGCTTTTTACGAATTTCACAGCTGCATGATGGAACCGTGGGACGGACCCGCGTCCATCGCCTTTACCGACGGTGTGGTGGTGGGGGCGACGCTGGACCGTAACGGCCTGCGGCCTTCGCGCTATTACGTGACACGGGACGATATCGTGGTGCTGGCCTCGGAGGTGGGTGTGCTGGATATCAATCCGGAGGATGTGATCCGCAAGGAGCGCCTGCAACCCGGACGCATGCTGCTCATCGACACCGAGCAGGGGCGTATCATCAGCGACGAGGAGATCAAGAACGACATTGCCGGGGAGCATCCCTACCAGCATTGGCTGGACGAGAACATGGTCCATTTCAACGATGTGACCGAAGAACTGGCTTATCCGGAACCCGACCTCTCGCATGATGAGGTGATCCATCGCCAGAAGGTGTTCGGGTTTACCTACGAAGACCTGCGGGTTAATATCGGTCCGATGTCGGAGAACATGCTGCAACCGGTCGGTGCCATGGGCAATGATGCGCCCATGGCTGTGCTCTCGAACCAGCCGCAGCTTCTTTACAACTATTTCAAGCAGTTGTTCGCGCAGGTGACCAACCCGCCGATCGACCCGATCCGCGAGGAGCTGATCACATCCACAGAAACATTGCTTGGTTCGCAGGGCAATATTCTCAATCCAGGACCGGAAAGCTGCAGGCAGATCTGCCTGGAGGGTCCGGTTCTGACCAGCGAGGAGCTGCGGCAGCTTCGTGATCTAGTGCTGCCTGGCTTTAAAAATGCAACCCTGCCCATATTGTTCAAAGCCGGAAGCGGTGGTTCGGGACTCAAAAAGAGTCTTGAGGGGTTGTTTGCCGCTGCGGATGAAGCAGTTCAGAACGGCGCCAATATCCTGATCCTTTCGGATCGCGGATTTGACAAGAAGCACGCCCCCATCCCCGCGCTGCTGGCGGTTTCGGGGCTCCATCATCACCTGATCCGCACAGGAAAACGCACCGAGGTCGGAATCGTACTCGAGTCCGGCGAACCACGGGAAGTCCACCATTTCTGCACACTGCTGGGCTACGGGGTGGATGCCGTGAACCCGTACATGGCCTACAACAGCCTTTATGACATGATACGCGAGGGGTTGCTGGAAGGGATGGATTACGAACGTGCCGTGAAGGGCTACAACAAGGCGGTGGTCAAGGGTATCGTGAAGGTGATGTCCAAGATGGGGATATCCACCGTCAAATCGTACCGCGGCGCGCAGATTTTCGAGGCGCTGGGCATCAGCACGGAAGTGATCGACAACTACTTCACCTGGACCCAGTCCCGTGTGGACGGTATCGGGCTGGATATCATTGCCCGGGAGGCCGGAATGCGCCATCAGAAGGCGTACCCGAAAGTGCGGGTGAACGGTCGTGTACTTGACGAGGGAGGGCAGTACAAGTGGCGCAAGAACGGCGAGTACCACATGTACAATCCCGAGACAATCCACACGCTGCAGTTTGCCAGTAAACTGAACGACTATAAACTGTACAAGGATTACGCGCGGCTGCTTGACAAGCAGCTGGATCCGCCGCCCACGCTGCGGCATATGCTGGAATTTGATGATTCGGTGACCCCGGTGCCGCTGGAAGAGGTGGAGCCGGTCGAATCCATATGCCGGCGTTTCAAGACCGGGGCGATGTCCTACGGATCCATCAGCAGCGAGACCCATGAGGCGCTGGCCATTGCCATGAACCGGATCGGGGGCAAGAGCAACACCGGGGAAGGGGGAGAGGATCCTGCACGCTTTGTGCCGGATGCCAACGGCGATTCGCGCTGCAGTGCCATCAAGCAGGTGGCGTCTGGACGTTTTGGTGTGACCAGCGAATACCTGACCAGCGCTCAGGAGATCCAGATCAAGATGGCGCAGGGGGCCAAGCCCGGTGAGGGCGGTGAGTTGCCCGGCCGGAAGGTGTATCCCTGGATTGCCAAAGAGCGGTATTCCACGCCCGGTGTCGGACTGATTTCACCGCCCCCCCACCACGATATCTACTCCATTGAAGACCTTGCCCAGCTCATCCACGATCTGAAAAACGCCAATACGAAGGCGCGGATCAACGTGAAGCTGGTGTCGCTGGCCGGGGTCGGCACCATCGCCGCCGGTGTGGCGAAGGGCAAGGCCGACGTGATCCTGATCAGTGGCCACGATGGCGGCACAGGCGCATCCCCCCAGACCAGCATCAAGCATGCCGGGCTGCCATGGGAGCTGGGGCTGGCCGAGACGCACCAGACACTGGTGCTCAACAACCTGCGCAGCCGGGTGGTGCTGGAAACGGACGGACAGGTCAAGACCGGCCGCGACATTGTCATCGCCGCGCTGCTGGGTGCCGAGGAATTCGGATTCGGGACCAGCGCCCTGATCACGCTCGGCTGTGTGATGATGCGCGTTTGCCACCTGGATACGTGTCCGGTCGGCGTGGCCACCCAGAATCCCGAGCTTCGCCACAAATTTGCCGGAGACCCGCAATATGTGGTCAACTTCATGAGGTTTGTGGCCCAGGACGTACGCGAGCAGATGGCACGGCTGGGCTTCCGCACCATCGACGATATGATCGGACGTGTGGACCGGCTCCGCCAGCGCAAGACAGATCACTGGAAAGCCAGAACGCTCGATCTTTCCGCCATCCTGCACAAACCGCAGGTCAACGGGAATATCGGTGTTCGTAATTTCATGAAGCAGGATCACGGCCTGGACAATGCCATGGATATCCAGACGCTTCTGGATATCTGCGAACCTGCCATCAAGGACAAAACCCCCGTGCGTGCCAAGCTGCCCATCCACAATATCAACCGGGTGGTCGGTACCATCGTCGGAAGCGAAGTAACGCGGGCTCATGGTCGCGACGGGCTTCCCGAGGATACGATCCGGCTGAAGTTTCGTGGTTCGGCGGGACAGAGTTTCGGGGCGTTCGTGCCAAAAGGGATGACCATGGAGCTTGAGGGCGATGCCAACGATTATTTTGGCAAGGGCCTGTGCGGCGGCAAGCTCATCCTGTATCCACACTCCAATGCGCGTTTCAAACCGGAGGAGAACATCATCGTGGGCAACGTGTCGTTTTACGGGTCCACCGGCGGTGAGGCGTACATCCGCGGGATGGCCGGGGAGCGTTTCTGCGTGCGGAACAGCGGGGTACGGGCCGTGGTGGAAGCGGTCGGCGATCACGCCTGCGAGTACATGACGGGTGGACGCGTAGTGGTCCTTGGTCCGACCGGACGCAACTTCGCCGCTGGAATGTCCGGCGGCATTGCTTATGTCCTTAACCTTGACAGTACCTTTGAGCAGCATTGCAACAAGGAAATGGTCCATTTGGAACGGCTTGAGGATGAAGATGAGATCATGGAAGTGATGCGGATGATCCGTCGTCACGCTGACTATACCGACAGCAACCGTGCCTGGAAGATCCTGGCCAAGTGGGACGAAATGGTGCCGCACTTTGTAAAAGTGCATCCGATCGACTTCAAACGCATGAACGAGGCGATCCACGAGGCGCATTTGCGCGGACTTGAAGGAGAAGAGGCCATCATGGAAGCGTTCCAGATCAACAAAGGCGACAAGGCGCGTGCCGCCGGTAACTGACGGCCGTATCCACCAGTGAAACCATATCAGAAAACAAGTTAATTTAGTAGAAGATGGGCAAAACAACCGGATTTCTCGAGTTTGAACGGAAAACCACACCTTTCCAGGCGCCGGAAAAGCGGATGAAAAGTTGGGAGGAATTCGCCGAACCGATGGCGGAGGAAGAACTCAGGCGCCAGGGTGCGCGATGCATGGACTGCGGCATCCCGTTCTGCCAGACCGGGAAGGCTACGCCGACCGGGGCCATGGGATGTCCGGTTTACAACCTTATTCCGGAGTGGAATGACCTGGTGTATCGCGGAAAATGGAAGGAAGCGCTGCGTCGCCTGCATAAAACCAACAACTTTCCCGAGTTCACCGGGCGTGTGTGTCCCGCCCCCTGCGAAGGATCCTGCGTGCTGGGTATTAACGAACCGCCTGTGTCCATCAAAAGCATTGAGCAGGCGATCATTGACCGTGGTTTCGCCGAGGGATGGGTGGTTCCCGAGCCACCGGAAAAACGCACAGGGAAGACGGTCGGGGTTGTGGGATCGGGTCCGGCCGGACTTGCCGCCGCCGCTCAGCTCAACAGGGCGGGGCATACCGTGACAGTCTACGAGCGTGCCGATCGCATTGGCGGGCTGCTGACTTACGGCATTCCCAATATGAAGCTTGACAAGCACATCGTGCAGCGGCGGATCGACCTGCTGACGGCCGAGGGCATCGAATTTGTGACAAATACCGAAATTGGCAAGGACATTCCGGCCGATGAGCTGCGGAAGAAGCACGACGCGCTTGTGCTTGCCGGCGGAGCGACCAGTCCGCGTGATTTGCCGGTGGATGGACGCGACCTGAAGGGCATTCACTTTGCCATGGAGTTTCTTCATGCCGATACCAAGGGCCTGCTTGATTCCGGCCAGAACGGATCTGAGCACAAACTGGGCAGCCGGCCCAGAGGCAGTTACACATCGGCGCGGGGCAAGCATGTGATCGTCATTGGCGGCGGGGACACCGGGACCGACTGTGTCAGCACCTCGCTGCGACACGGTTGCAAGAGCCTGACCCAGTTTGAGATCCTGCCGAAACCCCCTGAAAGCCGGTCCGACAGCAATCCCTGGCCCCAGTGGCCGCATATCTACAAACTGGATTACGGCCAGGAAGAGGCGCGTGTGAAATTCGGTGACGATCCGCGACGCTACGAGATCATGACAAAAAAATTCACGGGAGACGATAAAGGCAATGTGAAAGAGCTCCACACGGTCCAGATCACGTGGGAGGCTGGAGAGGGTGGACGTCGCATCCCGAAAGAGGTTCCCGGATCGGAAAAGGTGTGGGAAGCTGACCTGGTGCTTCTGGCCATGGGTTTTCTGGGACCCGAAAATCCGGTGCTCGACCAGCTGAGTATTGAGCGTGACGAGCGCTCCAACGCAAAGGCCGAGTTCGAAAAGTACGTCACCAATGTGGATGGTGTTTTCGCCGCCGGGGATATGCGGCGCGGACAGAGCCTGGTGGTCTGGGCCATCAACGAGGGCCGCGGGGTAGCACGCGAATGCGACCGATGGCTTATGGGCAGCACGGAGCTGGCCTGACAATCCTGCTCTTAGAATCCTGCTCTTAGAATCCTGCTCTGACAATCCATCATTTCCCGTTTCGGAAGCTTAAGTGCAGTGCATCCCGATTGTTTGAATTGGGGGGAATGATAACCCGTGCGAAGGCGATTATATAGATAGATACCTTTCGTCAGAAACCAAAAATCCGAAACGTATTATATATGAAGATTGCAGTACTGGGAGCTCACGGGCAAATCGCCATGCTCCTTCACCCCATTCTCAAAAGCAACGGTCATGATGTAATCGGGCTGATCCGTAATCCTGATCACTCAGATGAAGTCGAAAGAGCCGGGGCACGGCCGGCAATCTGCGATCTAGAGGCACAAGATGATATCTCCGATGCCGTCGGTAAAGTGGACGCCGTGATATTTGCCGCTGGCGCCGGTCCCGGAAGCGGAGCCGTGCGGAAGTGGAGCGTGGATCGGGATGGTGCCATCAAATTGATTGATGCAGCAAAGAAAAACGGCATCAGCCGCTATGTCATGATCAGTGCCATGAAAGTGGAAGAGCCGCGTGGAAACGAGGTGTTCCAGGTGTATCAGAAGGCCAAGTCTGAAGCGGACAAGGCATTGCGTGAAAGCGGGTTGGACTGGACCATCATCCGTCCGGGACGTCTGGCCGACAACTTGCCGACAGGTCGCATCACCCTGGGATCTGATCTGGAGTCGGGGGAAATCCCGCGTGCCGATGTTGCAGCCGTCGTAGCCGAGGTCCTTGAAATACCCGAGTCAGCCGGTCATCAGTGGGATCTGATTTCAGGCGATACGCTGATCGAAGCTGCAATCAGGCAGGCACTCTGACACATCCGATGCACAAGCTGGCATAACCGGCGCTCAGGCCGTATTCAGCGCGATTGCCGGAACCTTCCATCAAAAATCGGCTTCCGGGTGGATGCGATCCGGGAATATCCTGTGTTTGCATGGCAGGACCGGACCGTCCGGATTATTAGTAGTTGGCTGGTTTATCGAAAATCCATTGTACCGTTAAGGGATGATTTTATTATTATGTAATCTTTAGAAAACACAGCACCTGCCAGACTATTCTACCGCAAAATCACAACGTTCTCATATCTATTTAACATGGACAGCACGTCACCCGTTTCCAACAGAACCACGATACCCGTTCCAAAACATTCTGCCTCCAGTGTATTTCGCTTTACCTTGATAACGCCGTTTGCACTGTTAATGGTTATCCTTTCCTGTTCGCCGGAGGATATCCCGCGTAACGATTATGCACCCTCAGAAAGCGCAACGCCTGTGGTGCAGGTAGGGGCTGAGCGGCTGCTGACAGACTATTTCCACCTGGTGGATGGGAAGCGGGTCGGCATCATCACCAACCATAGTGCCGTTGCCGGTGGAGAGCACATTGTGGACCTGCTCCATGCTCATCCCGGTGTGACCGTCACGGCACTTTTTGGTCCTGAGCACGGTATACGCGGCACTGCCGATGCCGGAGAAGCGGTAGAAGATGCCATTGATGAGCAAACCGGCATTCCAGCCTACAGTTTGTACGGTCAGAACCGACGTCCGACTCATGAGATGCTTTCGGAAGTGGATGTGCTGCTCTTTGATATTCAGGATGTGGGCACGCGCTTCTACACCTATCCGGCAACCATGGGGCGTGCCATGCGTTCGGCAGTGGAGGCTGACATTCCTTATGTCGTCTTGGATCGTCCAAATCCTATTGGCGGCCAGCGCATTGAGGGACATATCCGCAAGGACGAATTTGTTTCGGGCATTGGACTGTATCCCACTCCCGTCACACACGGTATGACCGTTGGTGAACTGGCGCTGATGATCCACGACCAGGGCTGGCACGACGGTATAGAAGAGCTTGAATTGCACATAGTGCCGATGAAAGGGTGGACCCGCGACATGCTTTGGTTCGATACCGGCCTTGCATGGATTCCGCCCAGTCCGAATATCCCGGATGCCGGGACAGCCGTGGTCTACCCGGGGACCTGCTTCTTTGAAGGCACTCCGGCCAGTGAGGGTCGTGGCACCTATGAGCCGTTCCTGCAGGTCGGAAGTCCGTTCACAGATGAAGAAGTGGCGGCAGACCGGCTGAACGAGCGGCAGTTACCCGGACTCCGGTTCCATCCGGTCACCTTCGAACCGGTGAGCATACCGGGCATGTCCCGTCATCCCAAGCTGGAAGGGGAAACGGTGCGTGGTGTGAAACTGGAAGTGGCCGATGCCCCGGCCGTGTCCCCTGTAGCCGCGGGCATCCATTTGCTCCAGGTTTTTTACGACCTGTTGCCGGATGAGAGAAAGGAGGAGTTCTTCCATCCACGCGGGATGCCAGTCCGTGCCGGCAACACGATGGTGGCCCAAATGATACGTGACGGTGTTCCGGCAGAGGAAATCATCCGCAGTTGGCAGGAAGATGTCGAAAGCTTCGAAAAGATGCGTCGCCCATACCTTCTTTATGAGTGATACCCGGGAGCAGCGCATCA
>SKYW01000066.1 GCA_007127695.1 Balneolales bacterium
CAGCGGCTGGAACAGCGGACCATGTTCGATATCGAAATGATGCAGGAGATCGGTTTTTGTCCGGGCATCGAGAATTACTCCCGATATCTGGCCGGACGCAAGCCCGGGGAGCGTCCCTATTGCCTGTTCGACTACTTTCCGAAAGATTTTCTGCTGATCGTGGATGAGTCCCACCAGACCGTACCCCAGATCGGTGCCATGTATGGAGGAGACCGGTCGCGCAAGGTGAGCCTGGTGGAGCACGGCTTCCGGCTGCCATCGGCACTCGATAACCGGCCGCTGACTTTCGAGGAGTGGGAATCGATGATCAACCAGTGTGTTTTTGTGAGCGCCACTCCCGCCGACTACGAGCTGGAAAAGAGCGAAGGGGCATTTATAGAGCAGATCATCCGTCCAACCGGACTCATGGAGCCCAAAGTGGAAGTGCGCCCCCTGGCCTATCAGATTGACGATATCGTCGGGGAAGTCCAGAAAGCGGTCAGCAAAAAACAGCGGGTGCTTTGCCTGACCCTGACCAAACGGATGAGCGAAGAACTGTCGCAATACCTCAAGGATCTTGGGATCAAGGCGGCCTACATGCATAGTGAACTGGATGCGCTGGAGCGGGTGGAGGTGCTCTATCGGTATCGCCGGGGCGATTATGACGTGCTGGTCGGCATCAACCTGCTCCGGGAGGGCATCGACATACCCGAATTGGGTCTGGTTGCCATTCTGGATGCTGACAAGGAGGGTTTCCTGCGGTCTGAAACTTCGCTTTTCCAGATATCGGGACGTGCGGCGCGGAATGTGGACGGACGCGTGATCATGTACGCCGACAAGATCACGGAGAGCATGCGGCGCGTTATTGATGAGACGGACCGGCGAAGGAAAATCCAGCAGGAATACAACAAGCTCCACAAAATCATTCCGGCCACGATTGCCAAGGAGCTCAAACCGCTTGTGGATCCGAATCTGATCGGCGCGAAATCCTTTGAGATTCAGACAGGCGAGGATACGCCCGACGCATTGGAGCATATAAAGGTCGCTGACGACGGTATCCGCTACAAGGCCTCGCCGGCAATGAAAGAGGTTGTCTTTGAGGACAAAAGTGACTTTTTGGCGTATTTGAAAGAGGCAATGCGGACCTCGGCGAAAAACATGGAATTTGAGGAGGCCGCCCGCATCCGGGATCAGATCGCCCAGGTCGAGAAAGAGTTGAAATAGCACCTTGAAGCATTGAAAGACACCTTCATTCACAGGTGAAACATCTTCAAGTGTGGAATAACATCTTCAAGTGTGGAATAACATCTTCAAGTGTGGAATAGCATCTTCAAGTGTGGAATAACACCTTCATGCATGGGAGAGAAAGATTCCTTATCCTTCAGTATGGTCTGTAAAGAGCAGATTCCATGTACAACTCCGTATACTTTGGAAGAACAGGATGGGAACACTTTCCTATTTAAAGAATTTCATCAAAGACAGGCAGGTCGCCTCCATTACCCCTACATCGCGGTACACCATTGAGCGGGTCTGCCGGCATATCAACTTCGAAAAGGATCTGCGCATCATCGAATTTGGTCCCGCCGACGGCGTTTTCACAAAGGTCATCCTTGAAAAGCTCACTCCCGAATCCGAAATCATTGCCATAGAAACGAATACGGACTTTGCAAAATCGCTCCGTCAGCTTCATGACAAGCGGTTGACGGTGGTCAACCGGAGTGCCGAGGATGTCATGGAGATCGCATCCGGCAGAAGCTGGAATAGTGCGGACTACATCCTGTCGGGAATCCCATTTTCATTCCTGAAAAAAGACGTGAAGCATAAAATCCTGCAGGATTCGGCAGAATTACTGGGTGACCAGGGATTTTTCCTCGGCTACCAGACCTCTTCCCACCTGAAGCCGCATTTGAGAGCCTATTTCCCGAAGGTGCAGACGGAGATGGAATACCTGAATATCCCGCCCATGTGCATATACAAGGCGGGAAAATAGGGATCCGGAGCAGGCAGGCTGCAACGCAGCTGCATGAAAGGCAACGACATGAAAGCCAAAGGTATGAAAGCCAACGACAGGCAATCTGTCAGCTCGTGAAAACCAGTTTCCCATACTTGCGCTTCCCTACCTTCAGGATAAATGCGCCCTCCGTACCGGTATCAAAACGGAATCTCGGGTCCGTTATCTTTTCGCCGTCGAGCGTGACCCCTCCCTGTGTCACCAGGCGGCGCGCTTCACTGCTGCTGGGGACGAAGCCGGTTTCACGGATCACATCCAGAAGACCGCGACCGGAATCCGATGAAAAAGTGAATTCGGGCATCTCGTCCGGCACATCTTTCTGGACAACGGTTTTTTCGAAATGCGCACGGGCGGCATCCGCCTTCCCGGAACCGTGATACATCCTCGTGATGGTCCACGCCAGATCATGCTTTGTATTCCGGGGATCGTTTTCCACCCGCTCCCTGATCTCGGGAAGACGGGCGTGATCCATATCCGTAACCAGTTCAAAATACGGGTAAATCAGCTCATCGGGGATGGAGAGGGCCTTGCCATACATATCCTCCGGCTTTTCATCGATGCCGATATAGTTGTCATAGGACTTGGACATTTTCTGCGTGCCGTCGGTGCCGACAAGCAGCGGCATCATCAGGCAAATCTGCTGCGATTGTCCGAATTCCCTCTGGAGATGCCTTCCCACCAGCAAATTAAACTTCTGGTCGATGCCGCCAAGCTCGATGTCCGATTTCAGGTGGACGGAATCCTGGCCCTGGGCAAGCGGATAGAGAAACTCGTGCAGAGAGATGGTGTCGTTGTTCTGGTA
>SKYW01000170.1 GCA_007127695.1 Balneolales bacterium
AAGACAGCGACACAACCGGGGTCATTCTGCTGGAACGCACCCCGCAGCCCGGACGCAAGATCCTGATGTCCGGCGGCACCCGCTGCAACGTGCTGCCCGTGGAGATGCGACTCGACGATTTTGTGACAGACTCGTCCCGCAACCGGATGCGCAACATCTTCCGCTCCTGGTCGGTGGACGCTTGCCGGCGCTGGTTCACCGACGAGATCGGCCTGCGGCTGGCCTGTGAAGAGGCATCCAACAAGTGGTTCCCCGAGAGCAATTCGGCGCGTGAAGTGCGCGACCGGCTGGTCCGCAAAGCGGTCGATCTCGGGGTGGATATCCGCACCGGCGCCTCGGTTGCCTCCGTGCGCCGATCGGGAGAGATGTGGATCGTATCCACCGGGGACGGCGTCCATTTCGGCGCACCAGTCGTCGTTTTCGCCACCGGCGGACTCTCCATCCCGTCCACCGGAACCGACGGTACCGGCCACTCCATCGCCGAGACGCTGGGGCACTCCCTGCATCCCACCTACCCCGCGCTCACGCCGCTGAAAGGGCCGCATCCCGGAAGCGAGCCGCTGCCCGGCGTGTCGCTCGACGTGGACCTGGAGCCGGTTTTTGTGGATATGGCCGCATCCGGCAGTAACGTTTCGGATCCTGCGACGGATGTGACCCACGCCAACATCCGTCTGGTGCCCAAAGAACGCTGTCCCTTCCGCACCCGCCGCAGCGGATTCCTGTTCACCCACCATGGCTGCAGCGGACCCGCCGTGCTCGATGTTTCCCACGTGATCGTCCGAGCGCAGGGAATCAAATCGTCGGAGCAAGGGGCGCTTCAGAACAGATCGGCCAACAGCCCAGACCATGCTCCGTACAACCCCTCCAACCCCGCCGGAGACCGGCAACCATTCACTGGCGAGCACCCCACTGCGGCCCTGCGCATCAACTGGACCGGCAAGCCGTCCGCATGGTGGCAGGAGCAGCTGGAAGGCCGGCACACCACCACGTCCCTGCTCCGCAGCCACCTCCCCCGGCGCCTGGCCGACAACCTCCTTCGGGAAAACGGCCTGGCCGACCGGAAAACGGCGCAACTCTCCGCCAAAGAACGCCAGCGGCTGGTCTCCGATCTCACCGCGTACCTGCTCATCCCGACCGGACACCTGGGCTACAAAAAAGCCGAAGTCACCGGCGGCGGAGTGCCGCTCGACGAAATCGATCCGGCCACCATGGAGTCGCGCGTCGCCCCCGGCATCTTCCTCTGCGGGGAAATCCTGGATGTGTTCGGGCGCATCGGCGGCTTCAACTTCTACTGGGCCTGGGTGAGCGGACGCCTGGCCGGGATCCACGCGGCATCGGCTGCCAGGGAATCAGCTGCCGGCACGTCTGACATGGAAATCTAACCGTTACTCCCATAACTACCGATCCCAAAGCATTCAAAGCAAGCAAAACAATCACATCCTCCACCTGAAACCTCGCAAAATGAACACATTCCGGCTTTTAGCCATTTTCACCCTTCTCATCCTCATCTCCGTGTCCCACACCAGGGCACAGACCATCACCCTGGAAGCCGAAACGGGTGGACTCTGGTTCAGCCGCAACGACGTGCGCATCCCCAACGAGGGTGGCACCCGGTTCGACATGATCGACCTCATCGGCAGCGACCCGGCACCCTACTACCGCCTGCGCCTCTCCGTACAGTTCCTGGAGCGGCACAACTTACGCATTTTGTATGCGCCGATTACCAAAAGCGGAACCGGTATCATTGAAGACGAGAACGCGATCTTGTTTGCCGATTCGGAATTCGCATCCGGCTCCCCATTGAAAGGCACCTATCGCTTCAACACCTGGCGCCTGACCTACCGCTACACGTTCTACGACCGCGGACCCTGGGAACTGGGCGCAGGCCTGGCCGGACTCATACGCGATGCCAAAGTGCAGCTGGAACAGGACGGGCTGACCGACCGCGACACCGACCTGGGATTCGTCCCGCTGGTGCACCTGTACGCTTCCCGCGCACTCAGCGACAAGCTCTCGGTGCAACTTGACGCCGAAACCCTCGCCGGTCCGCAAGGCCGCGCCACCGACGCCGCCCTCACCCTGCATTACCGCCTGCTCGAAAACGCCACCCTCTTCACCGGATACCGCATCCTCGAAGGCGGCGCCGACGTCGACCAGGTCTACAACTTCTCATGGATCAACTTCCTGCCGTTCGGGGCCACCTGGTCTTTCTGAAAGCGTTCCAGCCACCTTACAAACACCTTGCAGCCACATTACAGGCACCTTGCAGCCACATTACAGGCACCTTGCAACCACATTACAGGCACCTTGCAACCACCTTCCGGGCACCTTCCGGGCACCTTCCCACATCCATAAAAAAACACCCACCATTTGTAGTTTTTTAATTTCCTTTGAACTTGCGCTTAACTATATTTCGTATTGATTACTTTTAGTGATTATTGACAAGTTATTACAGTTGCAGGGATGATTTCTACCGCACGGGCCCCCAAAGTTTTCCCGAAAAACATCGGCGCGATTATTATTTCCAGAATGCGTCCGTTTTTCCGATCCGGCCCGTTACGGTAATATGGGACCCGATCCACCCGAAAAAACCGTAAAAATAACCCAAAAAAGCGCTTCTTTTCATACGATATTTACAATAAGGACTAACCTTGTCCTTTAGAACAACCCATACAAATTCCGGAAAAAGCCATGGCCGAATCAAACGAACAAACCCTGGTCGCAGACAGCAGCAAACAAAGCACGGCAGCCACGGACAAACGGGTCAT
>SKYW01000003.1 GCA_007127695.1 Balneolales bacterium
GATCCGGACGCATGGCGCGCTTCCATGTCTCCCGGGAGACGCTGCACCGCGAACTGCGCCAGGCCGTGCGCATCGCAGGGATCACAAAACGGGTATCCAGCCACACCCTCCGACACTCATTCGCCACCCACCTGCTCCAGGCCGGCTACGACATCCGCACCGTGCAGGAACTTTTGGGCCATAGCGACGTCAAAACCACCATGATCTATACGCACGTCCTGAAAACAGGCGGACATGCGGTGAAAAGTCCGCTGGATACGTCCCTGATATAGATCGATACGTTGAGAAAATGCAGCTTGCTATGCGTAATGATGGAAGCAGATGTACATTTGAGTGATAATATCCGGACAAGCGCGTGCAGAATTCTTTTTCTATAAATCAGCTTCTTAATTGGTCACATTTCAATCACATCGCACGCGTTTTCAAATGCCACTCACTCGCTTTTGTACTGTCTGCCAGCTGCTTTTGTACTGTCTGCCAGCTGCTTTGGTACTGCCTGACAGCCGCTTTTGTACTGCCTGACAGCCGCTTTTGTACTGCTGTCTGCCTGCCGCTTTCGTACTGACAGTCAACCGTTTTTCAACGCTTTGTAAATGTAAGAACCGACCGAGGCAAATATGGCGGCTAACATCAGCAGTAGCGGCCAGGTCGGGATGGCATCCAGTTCGCCGAATGTTATCTGGATACTCATGTAATTAAGGAAAGCAAACAGCATGATAACTAGCGTGCTGATCATCCGCAGCAACCGCTGCGCATATCGGTATTGCCGATAAATGTTGTCAGTTGTTAGCTTGACGGGATAGTTGAAAACATGGGGATAATTGGCCAGCCACATCATACCCCCATACAGCAGGATACCAATGGCCGGGAGCAGCCAGATCATCCGTCTGTGACCATAACCGTCGGGGATACCGTCGAACCCGTAATGGATCGGAATGGTTTCGGGCAGCGAGTAGTACAAAATGACCGGCAGGCCAAAAAGTATCAGCAACGCACCGTAGCCCACCAGTTCGATTGCCTTATCAACTGATTCTTTCGGTACATCCAGATGGGGCTGTGTCATACGGGAGTGACCATTACGAGACTGTTCCGCCGCCGATTGTTCTCGTCCGGATTGCCTTTTATTTCGCTTTGAAGCCATTTCTGTTAACTTTTATTTTCTTTGCTGCATCCTCCGCCGGACATTTTTTCAACTCTTTATACATTCTCTGCACTTCTGATCGTCGAGATCGAATTTCCCGCATACCCCGGCACTGAAAAGATAGGTATTCGGGACAAAATATGAATTATACGAAAGCTTCTGAAAAAAAGCGTCGCGCCGGGGTTTCGTCCCATTGCAAATGGGGCAAGCATCAATGTTATTTTACGGATTTATAGCTATCTTTCGACCGTAATCCACTGATGATGTGCCCTAATATCGTGAATCACACTGGTCGTCAAAGCCCCATCACACATAGTACTGTAACCCTAAACATTTGAATCAAGCATGTCTGACACCTCGCCTTCTGAAGAACGAACATCGAAAAACTTTATCGAAGAAATCATCGAAAAGGATCTGCAGGAGGGAAGGCACAATACAGTGCTCACCCGGTTTCCACCGGAACCAAACGGTTATCTGCATATCGGACATGCCAAGTCGATCACACTGAATTTCGGTCTGGCCCAAAAGTACGGTGGCGAAACGAATCTGCGCTTCGATGACACCAACCCGGTCACTGAGACGGTCGAATTTGTCGAAAATATCAAGCATGATGTAAAGTGGCTGGGATTTGAATGGGCCCGCGAACTGTACGCCAGTGACTATTTCGAGCAGCTTTACGAGTGTGCCATCCAACTGATCCGCGACAGTCTGGCCTATGTCGATGACTCCACTTCCGAGGAGATCGCGGCCACGAAGGGTACCCCCACACGTCCGGGCACCGACAGCCCGTACCGCTCCCGCACTCCCGAAGAGAATGAGGACCTGTTCCGGCGGATGCGCGAGGGGGAATTTCCCGAGGGAACGCGCACTCTGCGAGCCAGGATCGACATGAGTTCCTCGAACATGCTCATGCGCGACCCGGTCCTCTACCGGATCAAACATGCCCCGCACCACCGTACGGGCGACAAATGGTGCATCTATCCGACCTACGATATGGCGCACGGACAGAGCGATGCCATCGAAAAGATCACCCACTCCATCTGCACGCTTGAGTTCATGCCGCACCGTGAGCTCTACGACTGGTTGATCGAAAAGCTGGACCTGTTCCCGTCCCGCCAGTATGAATTTGCACGCCTCAACATGTCCTACACCATCATGAGCAAGCGCCGGCTACTGCGGCTGGTGGAGGAGAACCATGTGGATGGATGGGATGATCCGCGCATGCCGACCATTTCCGGACTGCGCCGCCGGGGCTACACGCCGGAAGCGATACGCGATTTCTGCGGACGTATCGGCGTGGCCAAGCGCGACAATATCATCGATATGTCACTGCTCGAATTCTGCGCCCGCGAACACCTCAACAAGATCTCGTTGCGCCGCATGGTGGTGTTCGATCCGGTGAAACTGGTGATCACAAACTGGCCGGAAGGGCAGTTCGAAGAGCTGGAAAGCGAAAACAATCCGGAGGATGCATCCACCGGTACCCGAAAAATCCCGTTTGGACGAGAACTGTATATCGAACGGCAGGATTTCATGGAGGATGCGCCCAAAAAATTCTTCCGACTGGGTCCCGGACGAAGCGTTCGTCTGAAAAGCGCCTTTATAATCACCTGCGACGACTTTTTTAAGGATGATAACGGTCGGTTGACCGAGATCCATTGCCGGTATCACCCCGACAGCAAAAGTGGAAGTGATACCTCCGGCATCAAGGCCAAGGGTACACTGCACTGGGTGAGCATCCCGCATGCGCACAAAATCGAGCTTCGTGAGTACGACCGGCTCTTCAAGGTCGAGAATCCCGCCGATCAGGCGAAGCAGGAGGAAAAGGATTTCACAGATTACATCAACTTAGAGAGTCTGCGAGTCATCGATGACGCGTGGGCAGAGCCCGCCGTTGCCGGGGATCCGTCCGACCAGTACTTCCAGTTTATGCGCAAGGGGTATTACTTCCCGGACAAGCTCTCCACTTTGGAAAAACAGGTGTTCAACAGAACCGTGACCCTCAGGGATAACTGGGCAAGGAAAAACAAATGATGCCGGTCGGTAACGCCCTCAGCGATATGTGGGCAAGGAGAAACAAATGATGCAGGACGGATGATACCTTCACCCGGCCCGGATTCAGCCATTGCGGGATGGACCAGCCCGCCACCGCATCACTTCGTTGCCAAAAGCACCGCCGTAATGACCTCGTCGTGCCGCTTGTTGATGGCATCAATGACGGCGTCATCCGGACGCACATCCAGCTGAATGGTGCAGCAGGCGGTCAGTTTTCCGTCGAATATCACGTTTTCCATCTCCTGGGCGTTGATGCCGGCGGTTTTCAGCTCGGCCAGCACGTTCGCCAGCACGCCGGGCTTGTCGTAGTGACGCACGATCAGCTGCCAGGGCACGTCGTTTTGGCGGCAACGGTTCAGCCAGTTGCGCACATAGCCCTCCTGGATGTAACCCCGGACAATATCGACGGCATCCATCGCCACGGCAACCTGCGCCTGTTGCGTGCTGGCACCGATATGATGCGTGATATACACATTGTCGAGCTCCTGAAACCGGCTTTTAACCTCGCCCTTTTTCTGCTCCGGCTCCTCGCTGAAGACATCAAGTCCGGCCTTGATCCGCCCGGACTTCAACTCCTTGTAGAGGGCTTCCTCGTCCACTACCTCGGCCCGTGCCGTGTTGATGAAAAAGGCGCCGTCCTTGAGTTTCGAGAGCACATCGGCCGAGATTATGCCGCGCGTCTCCGGCTTGAGTGCCAGATGCACGCTCAGGATATCACATTTGGAGGCAACTTCTTCCACGCTGCCGGCATATTCCACCTCCATCAGTTCTGCTTTTTCCGGCGTGAGCGATCGCGACCAGGCCACCACAGGCATCCCGAAGGCTTGTGCCCGTCGAATTACATGCTGTCCGATCTGACCAATGCCAATCACTCCAAGCGTTTTGCCGAACAATCCATCGGCCTTGCCGTAACCGGCCTTGTTCCACACCCCCTCGCGGAAATCCGAAACGTTGTCGGGTATGAACCGGTCCAGTGACAGGATCAGTCCCATGGCCAGCTCCGCCACGGCAATCGAGTTTTGTCCCGGGCAGTTGGCGACGAAAATCCCGTGTTTACTGGCCGCTTCCTGGTCAATGTTGTTCACACCGGCCCCGGCACGGATGATCAGCGTCAGATTGGGACTGTTTTTTATGCACTGCTCGGTCACCACCGTTGAGCGCACAACCAGCACCATCGCATCCCCGATGCCCTTATCAAGGTCAGCGGCCGTGGCGCCGGGCTCGTTCCTGACCGTGCAACCTATCTTGTTCAATTCTTCTAACGCCTTTTGCGGCAACTTGTCAGCCAAATAGACGACCATGTCAACCTCCGAATTTGATGATCTGTGAAGTTAAAATAATATATTAAAAGTGCTTCCACCGAACATATTATGACCTTTGGAGGCCGAAATCAAATGCGGCTTGAGGCCATTTCCTTCTGCCATGTGGAATCACCGGTTATTCATGGTAGAGACCGCTGATGATAAAAAACAGACAAGTAAACCGGTGTCAAATTACAGGGAGAGAGTTGGTTTTTTGATGCTGCGATCTTCCAGCGCCGAGGCGTCAATATGATCGACTGGATCCGCCGTCCAGATGAAGACCTGTGGCGTAGCACGAACCTGATCAGCGTGAACCTTACCGGATTTGAAGCTGGAATTGCGCTCGTCCTGCACCAGTGGTCTCAAGCATCCTTCTCAGCACACTATACCTATCTCCACGCATCCAAACAAAGCGGCGGGTTCCTGTCAAACTATGCCCTTGATCACCTTTCCCATAAATTCGATGTTACCCTGGCTTTCCCGTTGCGACTGCAACTGCCCTTGTTGCGCCAGGGAGGTATGCGGACCAACCTGACCTGGCAAGACCGCGCTGGCATGGAGCTGCAATTCTAGAATACGGCCGCAACGGCAGGAAGACATCGTATTTCCGGTGAAGAACTGAAAAATTGATATTTTTTTGCCGAATACCAATGGATCAAAAAGCCGTATCATGTCCTGAGCACGCACCACATATTATATCCAACAGATCATTCCGGTGAAAAAGAAAATCATCATTTGTGCGGCAAAAGACATCCATGCCGCCGATGTGCAAACAGAGCTAAGGGCACTGGCCGACCCCGAACAGGCCCGGCACCTCATACGGTTTTTCAAAACAGGTCCGGGAGAATATGGGGAAGGGGACAGGTTCCTGGGGATCAGGGTTCCCGCGCAGCGAACTATTGCCAGGAAGTACTGGAATTTGTCGCTGGACGAAGTCGCCGTGCTGGTTCGGTCTGAATTCCATGAAGAACGCCTGAGCGGACTGCTCATACTCACGTACCGCTATCCCAAAGCGAGCACTGAGGAGAAGCAAGCCATCTATGAGTTTTACATCTCCCACATCCCGTGGATCAACAATTGGGATCTGGTGGATGTGACTGCGCCCAACATCATCGGTTCATGGCTCGAACAGCGATCCCGGAACATACTCTATGAGCTTGCAGAATCGGAGAACATCTGGAACCGCCGCATAGCCATCCTGTCCACACTTCATTTTATTCGTAAGGATGACTTTGAGGATACGGTCAAACTGGCGCAGATCCTGTTGCACGATACCCATCACCTGATCCACAAGGCCGTTGGATGGATGCTCAGGGAAGCCGGCAAGCGCGACGAAGCGACGCTGGAATCATTTCTCGAGAAACACAGTCTCCAAATGCCGCGCACCATGCTTCGCTATGCCATCGAACGTCTCCCGGATGCAAAACGCCGTCAATACCTTGATCGAGGAAAATGAACCGCATATCCGCGGTGTGCTCCAGATAATCGTTATCGAGCTGCAAATCCGATGCGGCTACCACTGACACCGGCCTCGTTTTGTAGCGCGGTAATCATGGTGCTGTAAGCCATCAATCGGATGTCCTTGACGGGGTGTTCTACAGAAAGGTCCCGCAACAAGTCGGCTACAATAAGCGGTACGGGATCGCTTGACTGGCGGAGATGGACACCAAGCTGAATGATGACCGGTCGCAGCACATCGGGATCGCGGTCGGATCGTGTGGCATCATGCAGCTGACGTACCAGTTCACGAATCTCCGATGAAGAAAAGTCCGCCTCTCTGTATTCGGCATTCCAGATTATGGCTTCGGGTTGTTCCATTTGCTCCGTGATATTATTGCCTTCGGTCTGGATGAGATTCAGAATCGCAAATCCACCTGCCAGTACAATGATTGCAAAAAAGAAAAATAGTCGGTTTTTATTGATTGTGTTTTTCATAGTATTTATAACCTCCAATGGTTATGTACAAACCGTGATATTTGATTTATATCGTCATAAAAGTGTCACGATTTTAATTGTAATGAGATAAATTTCTACAGTACTTTTATCACTTCTTGACGTCATGAACAAATATAACCAATTTCCTGAATAGATAGTTCAAATATGCGTATCAGCGTTAAGGAGCAATGATTTCAATCCTGAACTAAAAGGGCTTTTCTCATCAAATAATGGGGCGTCATTTTTGATTATCTGTTATCAATATGTAAAATAAATATCAATGATAGCGCTTTTTAAACGCATGTGTAACGATAAATAAATAAAAATAAAAATAATACGTATAAATATATGGAAGTAATCTTGGAAGGGCTTTTAATAATGTATATTAAGACACAATAAATCGGATATCACAAATATAAGGGTGTTAATCGACGCAAGAATTAAGAAGAAAAATCATGGAACGATCGTATTGACTTCCCAGATAACCGGCAAACGCTCAGGAATAAGTGGCATCTTAGGGCGCCAATCCGTTATTTTAGACGAAGAAAACATAAAGGAAACAAGCGATGCATATACAAGCGGCCGACCGCGTCATCTGCGGACGGGAGTAACCATTATCATCCGTGAAACCTGCAGAATTGTGATCCAAACGTAGATAACGTTCGAAAATAATTAAATTAACAGGAGCAGATATGAGCCAGGCTAATTTTATCGTCCCCGAACCCAAAAACGAACCGTATCTCTCTTACGCACCCGGCACCTCTGGACGTGAGGGACTCAAAGCGGAGCTCGACCGTCTGAGTTCAAAGGAGATTGAGATTCCGCTCATCATTGGTGGCGAAGAAATACGCACCGGTGATACCGCTCCGGTGGTCATGCCGCACAATCACGGGCACAAGCTGGGCATACATCACAAGGCCGGACGCAAGGAGGTCAACATGGCCATCGAGGCCGCCATGGATGCACGTCCTGCATGGGCAGCTACTCCCTGGCAAGAGCGGGTGGCTGTATTTCTGAAAGCCGCCGACCTGCTGACCGGTTCCTGGCGCTACACCCTCAACGCCGCCACCATGCTGGGACAGTCCAAGACCCCGCACCAGTCTGAAATCGAAGCGGTAGGGGAGCTGGCCGATTTCTTCCGCTTCAATGCCCACTACCTGACCGGGGTGATGTCCGATCAGCCGCACTCGCCGGACGGAATGTGGAACCGGGTGGAGTATCGTCCGCTGGAAGGCTTTCTGTTTGCCGTAACTCCTTTCAACTTCACGGCCATAGCCGGCAACCTGCCGACCTCCATGGCCATGTGCGGCAACGTCGTACTGTGGAAGCCCGCGACAAGTTCGGTCTTCTCGAATTACTATGTGATGAAGCTGCTCAAGGAAGCCGGACTCCCCGACGGGGTCATCAATTTTGTGCCGGGATCCGGCGGACAGGTCGGCGATCCCGTACTGGAGAGCCCCCACTTCGCCGGCATCCAGTTCACCGGTTCCGAGGGCACCTTCAACCACCTCTGGAAGGGGATCGCATCCAAGCTGGAAAAATACAACAGCTATCCGCGCATTGTCGGCGAAACCGGTGGAAAGGACTTCATCTTCGTGCACAACTCGGCCAACCTCGACGAGGTAATCGTAGCCGCCGTCCGTGGGGCATATGAATACCAGGGACAGAAATGCTCAGCCGCCTCCCGGATGTACATTCCCAAATCGCTCTGGCAGCAATTCCGCGAGGGCTTCCTGGGCGAGGTCGCAAAGATTAAAATGGGGGATGTGACAGATTTCTCCAATTTCATGGGGGCCGTCATTGACAAAAAGGCCTACCAGAGCATCACGCAATACATCGATTTCGCAAAAAAGGCCGATGACGCCGAAATCATTGCCGGCGGCGGATACGACGACAGCGTCGGGTATTTCGTGGAACCGACGGTCATCCTGACCACCAATCCGCAATTCAAGACCATGCAGGAGGAGATCTTCGGCCCGGTCCTGACCGTCTACGTCTACAAGGATGCCGATTTCGAGGATACGCTCAATCTCTGCAACGAAACATCGCCCTACGCACTCACCGGCGCCATATTCGCCAAGGACCGGTACGTGGTCAAGCTGATGTGCGATGCCCTCCGCGATGCCGCAGGCAACTTCTACATCAACGACAAGCCGACCGGCGCCGTTGTCAACCAGCAGCCCTTCGGCGGTGCGCGACGTTCTGGCACCAACGACAAGGCCGGAAGCAAACAGAATATGCTGCGCTGGCTCTCGACCCGCGCCATCAAGGAAGTCTTCGATCCCCCCACATCCTGGAGATATCCGTACATGGACTGATTCCGGGTTGTTTTCGCATGACAAAAAGCAGGCGTGGAATGAACTTTGCCATGGTTCGTTCGTCTAAAAAACAGTTACAGCGCAATAATTTGCAAGATTTTTACATTTAAAGCGTGTAACATGGACAAATATGCCGAGATACATTGCTCCAGGTGTGGTCCGGGCGGTGTTTTTTTTTGTATCCGAATGAACCCGAAGGACTAAAAAAGAGTTATGTACCCTGTAAACCAGCCATGATCACCCAATCCTGTACATCCTCCTTGAAAACACATAGTCTTTCCTTCATACTTGCGTCATTGGCCACATTATTTGTGGTCTCTTGTGGCGGCAACGATACCCAGAGTCCAGGCGGACCCGGCGGCTGGGCAGGTATGGCCCGTCAGGCCACCAGTGTGGAAGTCACAGAAGTCACAACGTCCTCCATATCCGATCTGGTCCGGTCCTTTGGAACCATTCGTGCTCAGGACGTGGTCACCATCATCCCCCAGGTCAGCAACCGGATCACGCATATCCATGCCGATCTCGGGGATACCGTTCGTAAGGGGCAGATGCTCGCAAAAATCTATGACGTACCGTTCCGCGACGCTCTCGGACAGGCCGAGGCACAACTGCGTCAAAGCCGGGCTTCCTACATACGTGACTCCACGGCCTACCAGCGCCAGCTGCAGCTCTTTGAACGTGGCGCCAGCAGTTCCAGCGAAATTGAAAACGCGCTTTCGGCCTTCCAGAGCAGCAAGGCCCAGTACGAATCAGCGCACGCTGCGCTCACTCAAAGCCGGGAAAACCTGGACAATACGGAAATCCGGTCACCGGTCAACGGCGTGGTGCTGAACCGCATGATCGCCGAAGGCGACCTGGCCCGTACCGGCGACCCCGCCTTTGAAATCGCAAACCTTGTTGGATACGAAACCAGATTGTTTCTTCCGATGGAGGATTGGGAAGCCCTAACCGTAGGCCTCCCGGTCACAATGCGCCTCTCGAACCGGGATGAAGTCGCCGCAAACGGCATCATCTCCCGGATCAGTCCGCAGCTCAATCCCAATACCGGACTGGGTGAAGTGGTAGTCAGCCTGACCGACGCGATCCGATCGGTGCGGCAGGGAGTTCTTGTGGATTCGCGCATCACCCTCAAAACGCATGAAAACACCGTTGTCATCCCCAGATCAGCCATGATCGAGCAGGTGGAAACATTCATCGAACCGGAAACAAATACCGTTGAGATCCGCAGAAAATACAACGCGTTCGTTGCCGTGGGCGACACCGTTGCCCGTCAGCGCGAACTGGAACTGGGACTGGAACAGGGCGAACGGGTGGAAGTGCTCGCCGGACTCGAACCCGGTGAAAAGCTGATTGTTACGGGACACCGGAACCTGAGCGACCGGGATCGCATCCGTATTGCCGGACAGCCACGGCCCGGTTCCCGCGAACAGCGTCTTGAAGATGGACTGCCCGATACGGCCGCCACTGGTTCGACAGAACCTGGTGCCGCAGGTGAATCAGACCAGTCCACATCCAGCAACGGGTAACCCTACGGCGCTGAAATTGCTATGAAAAATCTCTCCAAGCTCGCCGTTAAGAGGCCCGTGACATTTCTCATGGGCAGCCTCATCCTGATCGGATTCGGGATTTTCGGGTTGCTGAACCTGCGGCTAAACCTCTATCCGGATGTCTCGTTCCCGACAGTCACCGTCTACACCACCTATGAGGGTGTGGCTCCGGAAGATATGGAGGCGCTCATCACACGTCCCATCGAGGAGACCGTCGGCAGCGTATCGGGCATTGAGCGTGTGCGCTCGCTGTCCAGCCAGGGCGCCTCGGTGGTGCGCCTTAATTTCAGCTGGGGCACCGACCTGTTCTATGCCGAAACGGA
>SKYW01000044.1 GCA_007127695.1 Balneolales bacterium
ATATTGCGGACGAAATTGTGAAGCATTTCACGTCCATACTCCGTGTGCACGACTTCCGGATGGAACTGGACTCCGTACACCGGACGCAGGCTGTGCTTGACGGCGGCCACCGGCGCATTGTCGGTCCGGGCGATGACTTCGAACTGCTCAGGCAGGGTGACGATATGATCCCCGTGGCTCATCCAGACGATGCTGTCATCGGGCAAGCCGGCAAAAAGCTCGTTGCGCTTGAGGACCGATATGCGCGCCCGTCCGAATTCGCGTTTTTCGGCATGCGAAACAGAGCCGGCTGAGATCGAGTGCGTCATGATCTGCAGCCCGTAGCAGATGCCCAGAACGGGGACATCCAGTTCTAAAACGGCATCATTCAGCTCCGGAGCGTCCTGATCGTTGACGCTCATGGGTCCGCCCGAAAGGATCACGCCGGATGGAGGACGCGATTCAAACGTTTTCAGGTCGACGTTGTAGGGGTGTATTTCACAATAGACCTGGCTTTCGCGAACCCTGCGGGCAATCAGCTGATTGTATTGGGAGCCGTAATCCAGGATCAGGATCCATTCATTTTCAGGTTTGATCATTTGGCACAGATCCCTTCCGGGGGATTAAGCGTGATCAGGCAATAATTTCGTTGTAGTCATCTACGGCAAGCAGTTCTTCAAGCTGGGCAGGCTCACTCAGCTTGATCTTGATCATCCATCCCTTTCCGTAGGGATCTTCGTTGATCAGCTCCGGCTCATCTTCCAGGGCTTCATTCCACTCCAGAATCTCGCCCGTTACGGGCATGTAGAGCTCGGATACGGTCTTAACGGCTTCCACCGTCCCGAACGTATCATCCTTGTCCACCGACTCTCCAACCTTGTCGATTTCAACAAAGACGATATCACCGAGTTCGTTCTGGGCAAAATCGGTGATGCCGACGGTTACCGTTCCATCTCCGTTGTCGCGAATCCATTCATGTTCACGAGTGTATTTGAGTTCTTTGGGATGATTCATAATGGGTTTTTTTAGGAAAGATCGGGTTGAAACTTGAAATGATTTTCAAGGTACTTGGTGTCAAAATGACCGCTGACGAATGCCGGGTCATTCATGAGTTGCAGCTGATATGGAATATTGGTCTTGATTCCCTCAATTACAAATTCGTTGAGAGATCGTTTCATGCGCTCGATGGCCAGACGGCGGTCAGGGGCGCTGACGATCAGTTTGGCTATCATGGAATCGTAGTATGGCGGGACCGAATATCCCGCGTAGGCGTGCGTATCCACCCGCACACTGTGTCCGCCAGGCAGGTGGAACGTCTGGATCTTGCCGGCGGAGGGACGGAAGTTGAATTCGGGGTCCTCGGCGTTGATCCGGCATTCGATGCAGTGTCCGCGCATTTTCAGTGGTTTATTGTCCAGCGGCAGCCCGGCGGCAACCTCGATCTGGCGCTGGATGAGGTCCTCGTTGGTGACTTCCTCGGTGACCGGATGCTCCACCTGGATCCGCGTGTTCATCTCCATGAAGTAGAAATTGTGGTCCTTGTCGAGCAGGAATTCCACGGTGCCGGCACCTTCATACTGGATGGATTCGGCTGCGGCAATGGCGGCCTGTCCCATTTTCTCCCGAAGCTGGGGAGTCATGACGGGACATGGGGCCTCTTCCACCATTTTCTGGTAGCGTCGCTGCATGGAGCAGTCGCGCTCGCCGTAGTGGTTTACCAGTCCGTGACGGTCGCCGACGATCTGGATCTCGACATGGCGCGGCTCTACAATAAACTTTTCCAGGTAGATGTCGCCGTTACCGAAACAGGACACGGCTTCGTTGCGGGCGGCAATGAGCTGGCGGTCGATTTCCTTTTCCTCCATGACGATCCGCATTCCGCGTCCACCCCCGCCGGCCGAAGCCTTGAAGATAACGGGATAGCCGATATCCGCAGCGATCTTTTTTGCCTCATCGGCAGAACGGATGACGCTCGGGCTGCCAGGAATGGTCGGCACGCCGAATTTCATGATGTTCTCCCGAGCCACGGCCTTGTTGCCCATGGTGTCTATCATCTTTGGCGAGGGACCGATGAACTTGATGTTGTGTTCCTCGCAGATGCGGGAAAATTCGGCATTCTCCGCAAGGAATCCGTAGCCGGGATGGATGGCCTTGGCATCGGTGATTTCTGCGGCAGCAATGATGCGCGGGATCTTGAGATAGCTGTCCCGTGCGGCAGGCGGACCGATGCATACGGCTTCATCGGCGAATTTCACGTGCAGGCTTTTCTCGTCCGCCGTGGAATAGACGGCAACCGTCTTGATGCCCATTTCCCGACAGGTCCGGATGACGCGCAGTGCGATCTCGCCCCGGTTGGCAATAAGTATTTTATCAAACATAGTGCAGGTCAGGATGGATCGATGTGAAAGAGCGGCTGGTCAAATTCCACCGGCTGTCCGTCATCAACCAGTATTTTGACAATTTTGCCAGAGTGCTCCGATTCGATCTCATTCATGATTTTCATGGCCTCCACAATGCAGATTACGGCACCTTTGGAGACCGTATCCCCGACACTTACGAATGCGTCGGATTCCGGGGAGGGAGAGCGGTAAAAAGTTCCCACGATCGGGGAACGGACAGTGAGATAGTTGTTATCTGCGCCGGAAGCTGCCGCAGATTCGGGTGCGGACGCCTGGGGCGATGAGGGTGTGCCGGCTGATGGTGATGCAGGCGCTGCGCCACCGGGGAGATGGAATTCCATCGGTTGCGGATGGCCCATGTACATGGAGGACGAGCCCTCTTTCATGATGGTATCAGGACGTTTCTTGACCCTTATCTTAAAATCACCTTCTTCAATCTCAACTTCATTGACGTCGTTCTCCGCAATGAGCTTGAGAAGGTTCCTTATGGTTTTCAAATCCATGATGACTCCAGGTTTAAAGTTTGATTCGTTCCAGATAGGCAGCTTCTTTTGAATTTACCTTGACCAGGTCTCCCTGGTTGATAAAAAGTGGTACCTGGATGGTGGCGCCGGTTTCCAGGGTGGCAGTTTTCGAGCCGCCCTGAGCAGTATCTCCCTTAAGGCCCGGTTCGGTTTCCGTGACTTCCAAAATAACCTGATCCGGCAGCTCGGTGAACAGGATTTCCTCGGTCTCTGCCTGGACTACGACCTGAACGTCCTGGTTTTCTTTCAGGAAATCAGGGCGGTCCAGCTTCTCCCGTGGAATCGGGATCTGTTCGTAGGTCTCTTTATGCATGAAATGGTAGATGTCATCTTCACGATAGATGTACTGATAGGGACGGCGTTCGACGCGTACTGCTTCCACCGATTCACCGGCACGGAATGTTTTGTCGAGGACTTTCCCGCTCACGAGACCCTTGAGTTTGGTCCGCACAAAAGCACCGCCCTTGCCGGGTTTTACGTGCAGGAATTCAATGATACTGTAGATGTCACCATTGATCATAATGGTGAGTCCGTTGCGAAAATCGGATGTGTTTACTTTAGGCATATGGATCGGTAACAATTGGTTATAATCGAAGACCAAAAATACCACTGTTGCAGCTTTCAGACAAATCTGTTGCAGAGATATCCGGCGCAGCTTCCTGCCGGAGTGTTCTATTGAAATCCGGAGTGCTGAATTGGATTCAGGTGACCGTTATCAGCTGATCAGATTGTACAGCGTGGTAATCAGAACCAGGGCGATCAGCAACGGACAAATGTATTTTACAAACACCGGCCAGATTTTCGGGAACAGACTGTTGTCCATATCCTCAAATCCGTGCCGGATCTCATCCATGGCGTTTTCTGATTTCCAGAACCAGGCAAGGAAGATGCAAAGCATGAGCCCGCCCAGCGGAAGCCCCACATTGTTGAAGATGGTAGCCAGCAGGTCGATTAGATTGATATTGTAGGATATGATCACGGCAAAAAGCATGACCAGGCCGCCTACGCCCATGGCCGCTTTTTTTCGCGAAACCTTGTGCTCATCAATAAAGTAGGAGACCGGTACTTCCAGCAGGGAGATGGTGGATGTAAGGGCAGCCATGCTCAGAAGAAGGAAAAACGAAACACCGAACAGCAGTCCGAATAAGCCGCCCATCGACTTGAAGAGGCTGGGCAACACATCGAAGACCAGGGTGGCGCTGGCAAAAAGCCGTCCGTCGTCACCCATGATGGTTATGCCGCTGTACTGGGCAACGAACATGGCCGGTATGATCAATAGTCCCGCAAGGAATGCGATGCCCACATCCGCAAGGGTTACATAGGTGGCGGATTCCACGATGTTCTGATTTTTTTTGAGATAGGAACCGTAGGTGAGAAGGGCACCCATACCCAGAGAGAGTGAGAAAAAGGCCTGACCCAGGGCTGAAAAGACAAGGGTTGTGTTGATGACAGAAAAATCGGGCAGCAGATAGAGCCGAAATCCGTCCATGCTGCCTCGCAGGGTTAAGACATAGACGATCATGATGATCAGCACGGATATCAGGATGGGCATCATGGTTTTTGTAGCACGCTCGATACCGTTGCTGACACCGCCGGTGATGATTGCCACCGTGGCAATCATGAAGAGGATCGTGAAAATGGCGTTTTTAAAGCCGTTCCCAAGGTCTCCAACCCACTCTGAGGCACCGGTGAGGCCGGTGAAATAAAAGATTTCCTCGAAGACGAACCCGAACGTCCATCCGGCGACGACCAGATAAAACGAGAGGATCATCACCCCGCACATGACGCCCCACAAACCGATCAGCGGAGGGAACCAGCCGCTGCCGAGCTTTTTGAAGGCGCCGACCGGGTTGCGCCGGGTGTTGCGGCCAATGGCGAATTCGGCGATCATGACCGGCAGGCCTACAATCAGGCAGCAGATGAGATAGATCAGGATGAACGAGGCACCGCCGTTATCGGCCACCTGCGTTGGGAAGCCCCATATGTTCCCCAGCCCGACAGCAGACCCGGCGGCCGCCAGTACAAAACCAAGCTTGGAATTCCAGTTACCTCTTTCAGTCCTATGTTCTGCCAAATTTTTCTCCGATTACGTCCTGTAATATCCTGTCCGTCAGGAAGGTAAGCGAGATAAGCACAGAGTATACTGCAACCCGGATTCAAGAGCAACAGGAAAAAGTCTTCGGGACAGACTTTGCAGCCCGGCTGTATAAGCCTTCTCGGGGAACAAGGGTTCTCAGGAAACTTGCCTTCTCAGGATAATACCCGATGTCGGCGGGACTGTGATCCCGGATCCCTGAACAGGGCGGGGATTTTCCGGATAGACTTCCGTTGCATCGACGATTTGCTCCCAGCGTCCCTCTGGAAGGGCGACCTGATACCCGTTTTGGGAGTTGCCGTTCAGGCTGATTAGCATTGGCTGTTTCGGCCGGTACTTGCTGCGGATTTCGAATGTGATATGCAGGGCATCCTGATAGGGATGGAAGTGGATCTCATCGGGTTCGGCCTGACGCATCTGCGGGTTCTGCCTGCGCAACCGGATCAGATTCCGGTAGTACTTGAAAAGTCCGGCATTGGCCTCGATTTCGGCAAAGTCCAGGTGGTTGGTTTCGTTGTCCTTTTCGTAGCTGTTGTGGTCCAGTTTGCCCGAATGCGGGTCGCGCGGATTTACCGGGACGATCCACTTCGATCGCCCCCATTCCTGCCCGGAATGGATCATCGGGATGCCCTGCGCCGTCAGCAGAAACAGGGCAGCCAGACGAGCGCACTTCATCTCCTGCTCACTCAGCGCAATAACAGGTGCTTTGCTCTGGAAAACAGCGTCTTTTTTCCCATGGTCAAGGCCAATCCGGATAAAATCGCCAAGGGTGTACCCGTCGTGGGATTCCAGATAGTTGAGCGCGTGTTCCTGCTGATGGAAACGGCCGTTGGACTGATGCAACAGGGTGCCTCGAATATAATTTTCGAGCGACTCGCGATTTGACTCATAGTGCCACTTGCCAAAAATGAATCCGGGAGTGTGGATGGGATCAATGCCCTTCACGCCATTCCGGATCTGGTCGTTCCAGGCGCTCCATCCGTGTCCGGAGAAGCCGGTGGGATCGTATCCGCCGCCCCAGGGCTCTGCGATCAGCAACACATTGGGGTTGACTTTTTGTGCCTCTGTGCGGATTTCGGAGATGGTTTGCCGGTCGATCAGGTTGGCAAGGTCAAAGCGGAACCCGTCGATATGGTACTCCTGCATCCACCATTTTACCGATGAGATGATCAGTTCACGGATATGGGGTGATTCCGTGCGCAGGTCGTTGCCGCAGCCACTGTGGTTGGTAAGCCGGCCTTCCTCGTCGGTTCGGAAGAACTCCTGATTGTCGAGGTACATCAACGGGTTCTGGTCATACTGGGAGACATGGTTGTAGACCACGTCCATGATCACGGCGATACCCTCGCGGTGCAGCTCCCGGATCATGTATTTCAACTCCCTTGACGCGGTTACCGGATCACCGGTGAAGGCGCCGGCCCGGTCGCTTCCGTTCGCGGTGTACATGGTCTCCGGAGCAAAAAAGAAGCTGGTCATATATCCCCAGTAGTTGCGGCCGTACGGATTCCAGGTGTTGCGGAATCCCTCCGGTGTGTCCATTTCAAACGGGGGCTCAAATCCCGCAAATTTCTGCAGAGGCAGCAACTCCACGGCATTCACGCCCAGCCGTTTCAGATGGTCGATACCGCCGGTGATATCCTTTTCAACAAAACCGAGATATGTGCCGGGTTTTTTGGAGCCGGCGGACGGGTGGGCGGTGAGGTCTTTGACGTGGACCTCGTAGATGACCAGATCACGTTGTTCAGGCGGGATCACAAAGGTGTCGCCCTGCCAGTCAAAACTGTCCGGACCGGCAATCCGGCTTTTCGGAAGCTGCTGGTAGTGATTGACGGAGGTGACCTGGGTGGCCCAGGGATCGGCAAGCAGGTGAGGAGGTTTCAGCAACCCCTTTTCGTCGGGATGATGTTTGAGGCTATAGCCATAGTACTTGCCGGTGTGCTCACCGGGCAGTTCCAGGGCCCAGCTTCCATCGGGAAGCTTGTCCATGGGGTGGTGTTGTCCTTTGGGCTGACGGTAACTGTCGAATAGCACCAGTTCTACCTGCGATGCTTTGGGACAGTACACCCGGAAGGTGCAACTTTCCTGTTCCTGGCGGGCGCCCCAGGGTTGCAATACAGCATTTATGTGACCGGTATCACGGTCTCCATTGCGAAACACGTATATTTACTCCTGCTTGCTGCGTGATAAACTAATTGACCTTTGAGCCATTACGAAACGGTGCTTCCGTTATCGGCTTCAGATGTGATAAACTTGAATTGCCCGTCCGGAGTTTCCGCCATGAGGATCATGCCTTCGCTCGGTACCCCCATCATCTTGCGGGGTTTCAGATTGGCAACTACAGCGACCTTTTTTCCTGGCAATTCTTCAGGATCGGCATGTTTTGCTATACCGGCCATGATAGTCCGCTTTTCGATTCCGATATCCACTGTAAGCTTGAGCAGCTTGTCGGATTTCGGGACCCGTTCCGCGGTCAGTACTTCACCGATCCGAATATCCAGCTTGCTGAAATCTTCGAACGTGATGGTGTTTTTGATGGGTTCAAGGACAGGTTTGGACTCATCCTGCACGCGGGTCTGGTCTTCCAGTTTCTGGCGCTGGGCTTCAATGACTTCATCCTCAAGCTTTTTGAAAAGGATGTCGCCCTTTTGAAACGGACTGCCGGCCTTAAGCGACTGCTCGGTGATATCATCCCAGCCGGCATTGCTGATGTTGAGGGTCTCTCGAAGCTTGCGGCAGGCATCAGGTGTCACCGGATCGAACAGGACAGAAAGGGCAGCCGTGATCTGGCAGCAGACATTCAGCACGGTTCCGCAACGCTCCGGATCGTTTTTGCGCAGATGCCAGGGCTCCATTTCGGTGAAATACTTGTTGCCGGCCCGCGCCAGATTCATGCTTTTCTGTATCGCCTCACGGAACCGGAATGTCTCGTAACATGCGGCTGCCTCATCTTTCAGACGGGTGATCTCAGCCAGCATGGAACGATCCTCCGCTTTGAAATCAGCGGCAGCCGGGATCTTGTTGTCAAAATTTTTGCTGGTAAATGAAAGGGTCCGGAACACGAAGTTCCCGAATATGTCCGCCAGCTCGCCGTTGACGTGGTCCTGGAAGTATTTCCAGGAGAAATCAGCATCCTTGGTTTCAGGCAGCCCGGTGCCAAGCACATAGCGCATCAGGTCCGGCTCAAAATCGTTCATGTACTCATGGACCCACACCGCCCATCCGCGTGACGTAGAGAGTTTTTGCCCTTCCAGGTTGAGGAATTCATTGGCCGGGACATTTTTCGGAAGGATGTATCCGTCGTAGGACATCAATACAGCCGGGAACATGATGCAATGGAACACAATGTTATCCTTTCCGATGAAGTGGATAAGGTCGCAGTCCTCATCCCGCCAGTATTTTTCCCAAAGGCCGGGGTCACCTTTCAAATCGGCCCATTCCTTGGTGGCGGATATGTAGCCGATGGGTGCATCGAACCATACATAGAGTACCTTTCCATCAAATCCCTCTACGGGAACGGGAACACCCCAGGTCAGGTCACGCGTCACGGCCCGGTCGCCGAGTCCCAGGGTAAGCCAGCTTTTGACCTGGCCCATTACATTGGGTTTCCAGTTTTCAGTGCTGTCCAGCCAGGCCTGCAGATCGTTCTGGAAATCACCCAGTGGCAGAAACCAGTGCTCGGTTTCTTTGTAGACGGGCTTTTCACCGGTGACCATACTTCTGGGTTCGATCAGGTCGGAAGGTGACAGCGAAGTGCCGCATTTTTCACACTGGTCGCCAAAAGCTTCGGCGTAACTGCAATGCGGACAGGTACCCCTTACATAGCGGTCAGGCAGAAACATCCCGGCTTTCTCATCATAGAGCTGGGTTTCACTCTTCTTTTTAAACACCCCTTTCTCATTCAGGACGCGGAAAAAATCCTGGGAAGTTTCATGATGCACCGGGGAGCTGGTCCGGCCGAAATAATCAAAGGAAATGCCGAACGCTTCAAATGTCTTTTTATTCATCTCGTGGAACCGGTCCACGATATCCTGCGGAGAAACACCTTCCTTTTCCGCGGCGATGGTTATGGGTACGCCATGTTCATCCGAACCGCAAATGAAGACCACATCCTCGTTCCGCATGCGCTTGTACCTGACATAGAAATCGGCAGGCAGATAGGCACCGGCAAGGTGTCCCAGATGGATGGGTCCGTTGGCATAGGGCAGGGCGGAAGTTACAAGGGTTCGTTTACCCATAAGACACGTACGAATGAATATTTCGTTGAGGTTATCAGAAATTGCAAATTTCCAAAGATACGGCAATAGCGGCCAAGATGAAACTGTGGCATTGATTTCAAGCAGGGCTGTGTATAAATAGCGTGAATGAGCAGGGCTGCATGTATCGCGCTGGATAAATCAGAATGATAACATACCAATGTGATGATCAGATGATTTTCTGAAATTCGTGCTTCAGTCCTGTACAATTCCGGCTGGTATCTTTACAGTCAAGTTGTGATATTAACGCAATCCAAAGAGTCGTATTTTTTTTACGGAATCAAAAAAACGGATCCCATATCACTTCATTTTTTATGAGTCTTAGTTGGTACGCACTATATACCCGTCCCAGGTTTGAAAAAAAAGTTGCAGAACGACTGGAGGAGGACGGTTATGAGGTCTGGCTTCCGATGCAAACCATGGTGAGGCAGTGGAGTGATCGCAAGAAAAAAGTTCAGGTTCCTCTCTTCAGCAGTTATGTGTTTATTCATGCGGAGCAGGCGGATCTGTATAATGCCGTTCAAACCGACGGCGTTGCCCGAACGGTGCATTTCAATGGGGCGCCTGCTGTGATCCGTGACGAACAGATAGATTTGATCAGGAAAATCCTCATAGGTCCGGATGCGTTTGAAGTAGGAGACAGAAACTATGTGAAAGGAGACCCTGTTGAGGTTGTCCACGGCCCGTTGAAAGGGAGCAGGGGAAGGTGGGTCAATTGGAGAGGCAAAAAGAGGGTGTGCCTGGAACTGGAACAATTGCATCAGGTGATCCTGGTCGAGGTCCCTGCTGCATTTATCGAAAAAATCGGGACAAATGAGCTGTAAGTTTCTGAACCATGTCCGTGAATTCATCCCGCCCTGTCCGGTGGTTACATACATATGTCCATGAGAATCTTTCAAGGCAAAAACCGTGAAATAATACTTTTCATCCTGAAAGCGCTGGGGGTATATGTCGTATGGTATGCGTTGTACCATCTGTGGCTTTTACCGGATGGAAGACTGGACGAATTTATCTCCCGGAATATTGTCTCCGTTACGGCCAGCCTGCTTCAGGTGGCAGGTTATGAGGTGTTTGCATTTGACCGGATCGTAGGCATAGCACGGGCAAACGGGCTCGAGATTATCGACGGCTGCAACGGAATTGAGACGATCGGACTGTTCATAGGATTTGTACTTGCCTACCCGGGAAATGCCATCAAGAGGTGGCTTTTTATACCTACCGGAATCCTGATAATCTACCTTGTCAACGTAGTTCGCATCTTTTTGCTGGCAATCATTCAGTATCATTGGTATTCCGGTTTCCAGGTGATTCATGATTACACATTCAATCTCATATTCTACCTGGTGGTATTTGCCTTGTGGGTGG
>SKYW01000149.1 GCA_007127695.1 Balneolales bacterium
ACAAGGTATTTCATGGGAACTGTGATTTAGGTAATCCGGGGTGTTTCGGGTGATTCAGGGGTTGACAACGGGATGATAAGGGATTGATAACGCGGGATGACAACGATTTGACAACGGGATAATAACGGGAGATGACTGCGGTTATTTGTTACTCTTTTATACGAAGGGAACCCGGATTGGTTCAATTGCAGGTGGAACCGGCTGGCAGAAGTGCAAAAGGTTACCTGGCGTTGGCATTTTGCGTGAGTTCACTGACCGGCAAGCCGGCGGAACGATAAAGGCGTGCCATTTTCAGATTGAGATCAAATGTCAGCTGACTTATTTCCAGTTCGAGCTCCATCTTCTTTTTAACGGCGTCGAGCAAATGTCTCACATTTCCGAATCCGATGTCCAGGTCAATCTGTTCGGTCCGGACCCATTCGCTGCTGATTTCCAGTGCATTGACCCGGCTCTTCCTTCGGGATTTGGTTATTCGCGCTTCACGGTAATGGTCGCTAAGCTCGATCAGAATGCCATCGGCGGCGGCATCGTGAAAGTCATCGAGTTGCCGTTTTTGGATGTGTGTGCGTTCTATTTGATTCCGCGTCTGCCAGAAATTCAGGTTCATCTGGAAGCCGAATCCAGCATGTGCTGACAGGAAGTTGGTGTTATTCCGGATAAAGGGATTGTTCTGGCGTGGTCGGTTTGGCGTGTATCCAAATCCGGCGCTCACACCGAGAAACATGGCGGGATAGTATTGCGCCCTTGCGGCTTTGAGACCATGGGATGCTGCTTCCCTTGCAGCACTGATTCCTTTCAGTTCTGCCCGGTTGAACAGAGCGCTGTTTTCATAAAACCCAAAATCCTGTATGGATACTGGAACGGGATCGAAAAAACGTTCGGCTGGCAGGTATATGCGATCCGGTCCGCTGGCCAGTACAAGGTTCCATGATCTGCGGATGAAATCACGGGTGTGTTCCATTTCGGCGACCTGTGCTTCGAATTCAGACTTCAGTATGTAGAATTCAAAAACGTCTTTTTCTTCGATGGATGGATCTCCCTCCTCGCGGAGACGTTCCAGCTCTCTTTCCACTTCATTCAGTTGACTTTGTGCTTCACTGATGAGGCGATCCAGGTCGGTGATCAACAGGGCAGACTGATAGAGTTCAAATAGCTGTAAAACAAAGGACTCTTTTTGAACATCGAGCTCATAGCGTGCAGCTTCGGCGCCTTTTTGTGCGGCGCTGACGAGATTGCCGATGGCACCCCACGTATAGATGGGCTGAAGACTATTGATCTCTGCCTGGGTAAAAATCCCCCAATCCTCCCAGTCGTTTTCAAGATTGGGATCCAGGTAATACTGTCCGGGTGTTATGTCCGGGTCGCGGGAGAACACGCCGGGCACCAAACCGTGGGCAGTAGTCAGATTGAGGTTGGGAAGCACCCTGTTGGCCCGCGCCTGCTGGATTCTGTTCTCTGCCAGGCTCACGTTTTTCCGGCGGGCATCAAGATTTGCCGATTTTTCTTTAGCTATGGCTGCAAATTCTTCAAATGTGATACGAATGGTATCCTGTTCGGCAGCTTGTGCGGGGGCGTATGCAACTGCCAGGATGGGCAGGAAAATCAGTCTTAGGAGCGTGATCGGGATTTTCTGCATGGGGTAAGTGGTTGCAATGTGCAAAAAAAAAAGCTCCATAGCGGAGCTTTATGAGCGGAGAGAGAGGGATTCGAACCCCCGGAGCCTTGCGGCTCAACGGTTTTCAAGACCGCCGCATTCGACCACTCTGCCATCTCTCCGAAAAAGAAAAAGATACAAAATTATTCTGATAACGCTTCAGCACCGGAAACTATTTCAGAAATTTCTGTGGTAATAGCAGCCTGGCGTGCCTGGTTGTATTTCAGTTCGAGATCGCTGATGATTTCACCGGCGTTTTCAGTGGCGCTGTCCATTGCCGTCATCCGAGCCCCCTGTTCCGCGGCGTAGGATTCCAGGGAAGCCTGCCATATCTGAATATTGACGAACAATGGCAGAACGACATCCAGAATCGTTTCGGGGTCCGGCTCGTAGAGATAATCGATATCGGACAGGTCATCTTTCCGCTTTGCCTCCTCTTTAACTTCTTCAGGCTTGGTGGCTGGTACGGGTTTTTCTTCATCGCCGAATTCTACAGGCAGCAGTTTCTGAAAGCGGCGGCGCTGGGCAATGACGGATTTGAATTCGTTATAGGCCAGATGGACCTCGTCATAGGTTCCGTCCTTGAAATCATCGATGATTTTATTCATCACTTCCTGCACCTGTGCATATTCAAGGCGCTCGAAAAATCCTATCTTGTGATCAATGACAGGGTATTTCCTGGTGCGAAAATAGTCATAGGCCTTTTTCCCGAAACAGATCATGGAGAGGGTTCCCTCCTTGCGATGCTCAGAGAAATCATCCTGAATGCGGTGTTCTACAATGCGGAACAGATTGTTATTGAATCCACCGCAGAGGCCGCGATCCGAGCCCATGACAAGGAGCAGCACGTTTTTCGGTTTATCCGCATGCCTGAAAAGCGGGTGGACAGTTTTCGTTTTTTCAAGAAGCCGGGCAATGATTTCCCGAAGTTTGTGGGTATAAGGACGCGCATCCGTCATCCGCTCCTGGGCTTTACGCAGCCGGGCCGCGGCCACCATTTTCATGGCCCGGGTAATTTGCTGGGTGCTTTTAACCGATGCAATCCGGTCCCGTATGTCGCGCAGGTTTGCCATATCAGGATGTTTCCTGTCCGCTTAAGATCTG
>SKYW01000164.1 GCA_007127695.1 Balneolales bacterium
GCCTTTTTTGGCGAAGAGACTTTTTTTCTGGACCGCCTTCAGGAGGCTGCCATAGCGGCTATTCCCGAAGAGGCTCGCGATTTTAACCTGGATGTGCTTTATGGCGATGAAGTCAAGGCAGACAAGGTCATCACCATGTGCCGGAGCTTTCCCATGATGGCGGAACGGCGCATGGTCGTTGTTCGTGATTTCATGAAAATGTTTGATCCGCGCCAGAGTGAAGCCGAAGCGGCGGAATCGGCCGGGGACAGTCCCGATGAAATTTCCCTGGATGCCGTTGATACCGGCGCCGGTTCCGTGGATGATCTCACAGCCTATCTGAAGCAGCCGAATCCATCCACCGTGCTCTTACTCACCAACGAAAGACGTCCGGCAGCCAGCACCAAAATTGGTGCAGCACTTAAAAGCAGCAAAACGGTGGCTTCGCATACATTCCAGCCGGTCGATGAAATGCATCTGCCAGGGTGGATCATGGAATGGGCCGCCATGGAACACCAGCTCACATTTGAGGACCAGGCCGTTCAGCTGCTGGCATTTCATGTGGGCAATAGCCTGCAGCAGCTGACCATGGAGATCGGGAAACTGGCTTCAGGGAGGGATGAAGACCAGCCGGTCAGTGTCACGGATGTCAGGGAGCTTGTTGGCCTGTCCCGGGAATACACCATGTTCGAATTTCAGGATGCCCTGTTTGAGAGGAACACGGACAAGGCCATGATGATAGCACATCAGATGATGAAAAGGGCAGACAACCCCACCGGTGAAGTCATCCGCATCGTCAGCTACCTGTATGCTGTGTTCGGCAAGGTCTGGCACATTCAGCGGCTTTCCCGCAAAGGTCTGACACCCGGTCAGATCCGCGAGGCAACAGCCATCAAAAGTACGTTTTATTATGACAAGCTGGCACGGGCCGGACGCCAGTATCCGCTTCCAGTGTGTCCCTGGCTGTTTGAGGTACTGCTGGATGCGGACAAGTCCATCAAAGGATTCAGCCGTCAGACACCGGAAGCCATCTTGCTCATGACAGTGAAAAAAATCACAGCCTGACCGGTTCATAACCACCCGGTATCCCGTTGGGCGAAAGCACGATTTGCCAGACATTCAGTTTGCGTGCCCGGAAAGCACCGGCAGAGCTCAACAGGTAATACCGCCACATGCGGAAAAACCGTTTGCTGTACCTTTCACTTAGTTTCTTGCGGTGCTGTTCCACGTTCCGGTGCCAGTGCTGCAGTGTCTTGGCGTAATTGATGCCGATGTTGTGCAGATCTTCAAGCACAAAAAGACGCTCCCACGCCAGGCTTAGCTGGCGAAGGGAGGGGATCATCGAGTTCGGGAAAATATACTTCCCTATCCAGGGATCCGTCTTGAGTACGGAACGGTTTCCACCAATGGTATGCAACAGGAAGATCCCGTCCGGTTGGAGACGTTCGCGCATCACCCGCATGAATGTACGGTAGTTTTTGGCACCGACATGCTCGATCATGCCTATGGACCAGACACGGTCGAATTGCCCGTCGACGTGCCGGTAGTCCTGCAAGCGGATGTCAATTGGCAGATCACGGCAGTTGCGTTCTGCAGCCTGCGCCTGATTCACGGAAACCGTCACGCCAACTCCCGTCACGCCATACTTTTCTGCTGCGTATTTCAGGGCACCGCCCCATCCACAGCCAACATCCAGAACCCTCATGCCTTTCTGAAGACCCAGCTTCCGAAAAACAAGGTCCAGTTTCTGTTCCTGTGCTTTGTGCAGCGAACGTGTGTTATCCCAAAAGCCACAGCTGTAGATCATGCGCCTGTCAAGCATCGCCTCGTACAGGTCGTCCCCGATGTCATAATGGTGTTCACCGATCAGGAAGGCACGCGACGGCTTTTGCAGGTTCAGCATCATGGCCCTGAGAAAGGTTACTGCCTCCCGAAGGGGCTTTATCCGGCGATCCAGCTCAGCCCGTACAATGCGATAAAAAAACTCTTCCAGCGCTTCACAATCCCACCACCCATCCATGTATGATTCGCCCAGGCCGAGTGAACCTTCCGCAAAGATGCGTTGGTAAAGCCTTTCATTGTGGACTTGTATGTCAAAAGAACGGCTTCCGTTGATCCTGACATCCGCAAGCTCCAAAAGCTGGTGCACTTTTTTCTGAAATGCTTCCATGTTTCCGCCTCACAGTTTGGTCAGCAGAATACAATATGAATCATCCTTCAATATCATATATAGCTAATTTGTTGGGACTTATCAAATCACGTGCAGTAATTTATTTCCATCGCAAACGTTTTTACATCCATCCCGTCAAAAAAACTTTTTCCGGGGGATATTAAATTCAAAAAAAAATCTTTAATTTTGGCATCTGTAGATAATCAGTAAAAAATGCGGTTCCGGGCACACGCTGCTGTAATTCCGGAACGCTGTTGCGTGCTGATTTGTATGTAATAATGGATTGTACTTCAAGACAAAACGTAATCAAATAGGCGACAATACGACATTGATTTATGCTGGCTCAAAGATAGCTTATTCAATCCGGATATTTACTGTGATGATGCGATCCGATCCTTTTTCAAGGATGATCGCTGCGTACCAACGCGACTTTTTCACACAAGCGCAGGCGAAACAAGCGGGGTGGCTGTGTGCAAAGGGTTGCTTTTTTTTTACTTGCTGTTTTCGTGCAGCGATCACTGAATAATTCCACCCACTAGAGCTGAGAGAAATGGAAGCATTAGGAAGACAAATACTCGTAGAATTCTACGAATGCAATGAA
>SKYW01000135.1 GCA_007127695.1 Balneolales bacterium
GGCCTCCAGCCGTGCCAACATCAGCTCCGATCAGATCGAAAGCCTGCCCGTGTCCAACGTGCAGCAGGTCGTCGGGCTGCAGGCCGGTGTCCTGGGTGGAAGCATCCGGGGTCTGGGCGCCCAATACAGCCAGTGGTCGCTTGGCGGTGTTAGCCTGCGCGACGAGCGGGACAATACCCCGTACAACGCCGTGAGCCTTGTCTCCGTTTCGGAAATACAGGTCCAGACCGGCGGTTTCAACGCCGAGCACGGCAATGTGCAGTCCGGTATCGTCAATATCGTGACCAGGGAAGGCAGCCGCGACCGGTACAGTGCCGACGTGATCTTCCGCTACCGTCCCCCGGGCAAAAAACATTTCGGAAACCCGGTGAATCATCCCGATAGCTATTTCATGCGCTCCTACCTGGACGATGAAGTGGCCTGGACCGGCACCGGTACCAGAGGCAATGATGATGGCCCCTGGGATGATTACACCCTTCGCCAATACCGGGAGTTTGAAGGATGGATTGCCGCCGCCGAGAGGGAAATGAGTCCCGCCAGCCCCTACTATGGACTCTCGCCGGCAGCGGCGCAACAGGTGTTCCTGTGGCAGAAGCGCAAGGATTTCGCCATCACCGAGCCGGACTTTGATCTGGATATGGGTTTCGGCGGACCGTTTCCATTCCTGAGCGAGCAATTGGGTAACCTGCGGTTCTGGGCGGCACATCGACGTACCCAGGAGATGTATCTCTTCCCGCTTTCCCGCGACCGTTACGAGGACTACAGCACGCATATCAAGCTGACCTCCGACCTGATCCAGGGACGTGGAATGAAACTGAGCATTGAATCCCTTTTCGGATCACAGACCGGATCCAACAGCAACAACTCGGGTCTGCCCGGAATTTTCCGGAGTGCCGCAGGTATAGCTGCAGCCCCCAGCCGCCATTCCTATCAGGATGGCGTCATCTTCAGCTCCGATTATTTTGCCCCGACACGTGTCGACCGGTTTGTATTGGGGGCCAAGTTTACGCACTCCATCAGCTCCGACACCTTCTATGAAATCCAGGTGAGCAACTTCAGCTCCAGTTACGACACCAATCCATCGCCCCTGCGAAGCGGTGTCCCGGCCTTGCTCGGTGAAGAGTGGGCCGCTTATGGCCAGCCCGGAAACGGGGAAAGCCGAATTTTCGGAAACAACTACGTTGCCAACGAGGCTCCGTTCGGATTTATGCCACTGCCTTCCGACGGTATCGGCGACTCCATGCGGATGGGCGTGGGGATGAGCAACTCGCGTGACAGCAGCAGCGTAAGCTACTTCACCGCCGACTTTGACATCACAAGCCAGATCAACCGGTACCTGCAAGTGAAATCCGGCCTTGAGTTTGTCCGCACACGCAGCCAGGTGAATTATTCCCGTCTGGATGAGTACCTGCCCAGCCAGAATATGGTTTCAAAATGGGACAAGAGGCCGCTTCGTGGCGGTGTCTATACTCAGGCCCGGCTCGACTTTGAAGGTATGGTGGCGAATGTTGGCCTGCGCCTGGATTACTCCTACGCCAATACCACCTGGTATGATTTCGATCCCTTCAATCCGGCTCTCGGATCGGGCAACTTTGACGAACTTGATGATCTTCTCGAGCAGCGGGACACCGACCACCATGTGTTCCTGAGTCCGCGTATCGGAATCTCCTTCCCGATAACCGTGGAAAGCAAGCTGTTCTTCAATTACGGGCACTTCCGTTCCATGCCTACGCCGGAAAACCTCTATCTGGTCCGGCAGGGACTGCAGCAGGACCGGGTTGAACGTATTGCCAATCCCAATTTGCCGCTGCCGCAGACGGTATCGTACGAGCTGGGATATGAGCACAATATCCTGGAGAATTATCTGCTCAGGGTTGCCGGCTTCTACTCCGACATCACGAATCACTCCGAACTGGTTACCTATACCAGTACCGATCAAGCGGTACAATATGCGATCACTCAGCCAAACAGGTATCGTGACCACAGGGGTATTGAAGCTACGCTCGAACGCCGCGGAGGGCGATTCTTCCGTGGATTTGTGAACTACACCTACACGGTGACGTCCACCGGACGGTTTGACTTTTTCCGGCAGTTTGAAAGTCCGGCAGAACAGCGTCGCTATGAGCGTACAACAGGCCGGGATCACAACGACCAGCTTCGTCCGGTTGCGCGACCCTATGCCCGTGCCAGTCTGGACTTCTTCACACCAGCCGGTTTTGGTCCTGACTGGGGCGCCATGCGGCCGCTTGAAAGCTGGCGGATCAACCTGCTGGGAACCTGGCGGGCCGGTCATCACTTTACCTGGGCGGGCGGTGGCGCCGCACCTACAGGTATCGTGAACAACGTTCAGTGGCGGGATTTCTACAATCTGGAACTCCGTATCAGCCGTGAGTTTGAAGTTGCCGGCACCCGTATCCAGTTCTTCATGGACATGGATAATGTGCTTAACACCCGGCGGATGTCACCGAGTTACGGATTCTCCGACGGCGAAGACTACAACCGATATATGCGTTCGTTGCATCTGCCCGAAAGTGTGCTGGATGAGCTGAGCTATGCCGCCGTTCCCGGCAGCGACCGGCCGGGTGATTTCCGGCGCTCCGGAGTCGATTTTGTACCGATTGAACCCGTTGCTACTCTGAATGATGTGGAACGGCCGAACGAGCGCGCACTCTATTTCGATACCCGTACGCGAGAGTATTTCCAGTATTACAATGGAGTATTTTTACCGGCTGACGAGGAGTTCGTCCA
>SKYW01000192.1 GCA_007127695.1 Balneolales bacterium
CTTCCAAATGGGTGGGGAACTGACATCCATGCAGCCTCACCCACGGGACCATACCGATGTCCATGCGCACTGTTTTCCATGTTTTTGCTATCTTGATGACAGAAAACCCAACAGTTTGAAAACTCCGGACTGACCCTGAGTCCCTTTATGCGCACCTTTTTTTCCTGTTTTCTGTTTGCAATTCTGCATGTACTCGCTGGCCATGCCCAGGAACTGGACGTGCCCTACTATGTCACAGAACCCGAAGTCGTGGATGGAATGCTGGAGATGGCCGGCGTGGGACCGGGTGACTACCTGATCGATCTCGGATCCGGCGACGGGCGCATCGTTATCGCCGCAGCGCAGCGCGGTGCCGTTGGTCACGGCGTGGACCTGGATCCCCAGCGGAACATTGAGGCGAACCAGAATGCACATGAGGCCGGAGTCGCGGACCGCGTTGTTTTCCTGGAAGAAGATCTCTTCGAAACCGACTTCAGCCAGGCCACCGTTGTAACCATGTTCCTGCTCAGCTCCATAAACTTACGGCTTCGCCCGGATTTGCTTTCCCGCCTCAGACCTGGCACCAGAGTGCTTTCCCACACATTTGATATGGGCGACTGGGAGCCGGACATGAGGCAAGTCGTCGGCATCAGGCCCGTCTACCTGTGGGTGATACCGGCCCGGGTGGATGGGGTTTGGGAGTGGACATCCAACGGTGCATCCTATTCCATGACCATCGAACAGCAATACCAGCACATTGACGTATCCATACACGCCGGGGGACAAGAGCTCGATATTGAAACTTCTGAAATAAATGGCGAACGGATAACCCTGATCGCCCGCGACAGCAACAGCGGCGCCCGGTATCTTTTCAGCGGAAAGGCTGAAGAGGACCAGATAACGGGATTCCTCCATAACCGGCACAACGATGAGCCTGCCGTTGAAACGTGGTCTGCCATGCGCCAGTATTAGTTTTCAGATTGGTGTCTTCCATTCGCAAACCCTGGCCCGGCAACGTCCCGATACCTCCACAAGAAGAACTTGTTTTAAAAAAAAACGGTCCGTTTATTATCGCATTCTCAGAAATTCCAAAAAAGCAGATTTATTCGGATATTAGGAGTTTGTCCGGCAGGTCATTTTCCTGCCGGATAACTGTATCGAAGCTTCAAAACCACCCGGAATATTGCTGTTAATTATCTACAACAAGGCAGCCGGCAACGGGAAGATCAAGCCCGTTATCAACAGACTTGGAAATGATCTGAATGATAACGGTACACCTTTTGCCATTTTTGAGGTCAACCAGTTCTCGAGAGAGACTGCAGGCGAACTTCTGGAAGCCGGACGCATCAAACGAGTACTGATCTGCGGTGGTGATGGCACAATCAACCGTGTCATCAATCTGCTCATTGATTATGTTCAGGACATTGAGTTTGGCCTCATTGCTTGCGGCACCGGCAACCTGTTTGCCCGGTCCCTGAAAGATTCTGAACCCATCTCCCTCACTGATTTTACCGCTGAAAAATACCATCCGGCATTCAGGGAAGTTCAGGTCGGACAGGCAAACACTCAGTTTTTTCTCTATGTCGCATCGGTCGGTTTGACCGCGGACACGGTTTCTGCTGTGGAAACGTTTCGTGATACATCCATCGGCTCTTTTCTGTTCCGTTTCCTTGGTGGATTTACTATTTATGTCCTCACGTTTTTTACGGTCGTTCCAGGCAAGTCGCTGTTCAAGCGCTTTTATGACACCCCTGAGTCCCGGGCCTGGATCAGGACCTGCGCCGATCCGGCACGCGAGGACTTCTCACTTTTTTCCGACCTCTGGTCCACGATCGTTCACTATCGCTACATGTTGATGCCGGATTCGATATTGCCGGAGTGGGAATGCAACCACACGCCCGTTACAACAGATGAGTATCATATTGAGCACAAATATCCGTTTTCATGGCAGGTAGATGGTGTCCCGCAACAAAAAACCCAATCCCTGAAGATCGGATTCCACTACCGTACCATGCGAGTACAAACCATCCATCCGGAATGGGATTAACAGGGATACAGCGATGTCTGAATTTGTTTTCATGATATTTGAATCGATCTCATGGCCCACGGCCCTGACGATAGGCTTCCTGCTTCTGTTCCTGAACGGTGCCATCCTGACCCCATCGAGCGAACTGTCACTGGCCGTGGTCGGACTCTATGCCAGCACCCAGGCCTGGCTCTACATGCCTGCGGTATTTGTCACCACTGCGGGCAACATGATCGGCTTCGTCTTGCTGTTCCTGATCAGCCGGCGTTATTCCGATGTGATAACCGATTTCCTGAGAACCAGCCGATTCCATTACATCAAACACATGAACCGCAAGGCCATACACGGATTTCAAAAGCATGGCCACCTGTATGTCCTCTACGGCCGCTACATCCCCAATGTGCGCTCGGTCATCACCATCCCCGCCGGCTTTTCCGACATGCCGCTTTCCCGCTTTGTGCTTTATTCGGCTTTCGGCAGTCTTTCGTGGTCGCTCGTCTGGGTTTCCGTCGGATTCTTTCTGGGTCCGCACCTGCTCATGATCATCGAAACCCACAAACTGTTTGCGGCCGCATTACTCTTGCTAATCATAGCCGCCGTATTTGTCCACCGCCACTTCTTCCTCAGAAACCGGGAGGACGAGGCGGCGATATGATCCGCTCCGCCACGCGTTCCCCGTCCAGCGCCGCCGAAATAATGCCCCCCGCATAGCCCGCACCCTCGCCGCA
>SKYW01000268.1 GCA_007127695.1 Balneolales bacterium
ATAAAAATCCCCTGAAACCCGATCGGTCCTGATTCAGCGATATCTCGCACAAGATGTTGATGCTGCCGGTAAGCTTCCCTCATACGGCGTTTGATCAGATTGCGTTCGTGTGCTTTGCCAATACGTTTTCCTGCAATGAATCCGGCCAGGCACAAGTCTGTCTGACCGGGAAACAATAAATAGCGCAAATCCATATGACGCTCCCGGAGAGTCCTTCCGCTGCGGAACAGTCGCCGCACGGAATCTCGTCCGCGCAGAATTCGGGAGCGTGGTAACAGATACTTCCGCTCGTTCCTATTTGCGGAATTTTTCATCACTGACGGTCAACCTGTGTCGACCCTTTGCACGGCGCCGCTTCAATACATTGCGTCCGTCCGCATCTTCCATGCGGGTTCGAAAACCGTGAACGTTACGGCGCCTGCGCCGGCTCGGTTGATATGTTCGTTTTGTCATCTGGGTTGAATATTTATCGTTCTGACTGTCAAATTTAACAAAGACTCTAAAAATACAAGTTTTTCATCAAATATTGAAGAAAGAAATGCAGGCTATTTTTGCTGCCTGTTCGTTTCAAGGAAAAGCGAACTGTAAACGTCAAGTTGAACGAGCCTTGATTTAGCCGTACTTTTACAGATTGTGATAACATCGAAAAAAAGCCAGAAGGCTGATATGATAGATAAAATTTTTGCAGGTATTTCAAAAATAATGGGCTCCAAGAGCGAGCGCGACATTAAGAAGATTCAGCCGGTCGTTGACGAGATCAAATCCTATGAGGATGAGATCAAACAGTTGTCGGATGAGCAGCTCAAGGCCAAAACCGAAGAATTCAAGAAGGAGATCAAAGAGGCTACGGCCGAGACCCAGAAGAAAATCGATGAAATCAAACAGGAACTGAATGTGATCCACACCGGCGATCCCGGAGAAATCGATAAAAGAAGCGAGCTGGAGTCCGAACTCGATTCGCTGGACAAGGAGTGGCTGGATATTGTCGAAGACGTCCTGGACGATATCCTCCCGGAAGCATTTGCCGTCCTCAAGGACACTTGCCGCCGTTTTGTCGGAAAGAGCTGGAAGGTCGCCGGTACCGAAACAGAGTGGAACATGATCCCCTACGACGTGCAGCTGGTCGGCGCCGTTGTACTGCATCAGGGCAAGATTGCCGAAATGAAAACGGGTGAGGGAAAGACGTTGGTCGCCATTTTCCCGACCTATCTGAATGCGCTGGTCGGACGCGGTGTGCATATCGTCACGGTCAACAGCTACCTGGCGCAGCGCGATGCCGAGTGGAACGAACCGATCTTCAACTTCCACGGGCTTCGGGTGGATTGCGTGGATCGCTACGAACCCAATTCCGAGGAGCGCAGAAGGGCCTACCGGGCCGATATCACCTACGGCACCAACAACGAATTCGGATTCGACTACCTGCGCGACAATATGGTCATCAGCAAGGATCAGCTGGTGCAGCGCGGACACCATTTCACCATCGTCGACGAGGTCGACTCCGTGCTCATCGATGAGGCGCGGACCCCGCTCATCATCTCGGGCCCCGTCCCCCAGGACAATCAGAACCAGAAATACACAGAGCTCAAGCCGCGGGTCCAGCGCCTCGTGGAATCACAGAAGAAACTGATTGCCAAGTTCCTCCAGGAGGCCGAAGAAGCGCTGGAGCAGGGCGATGAGCAGAAAGCCGGCCTTGCCCTCTTCCGGGCCCGCCGCGGCTTTCCCAAGAGCAACAAGTTCATGAAAATGATGCAGGAACCGCGGCTGCAGAAACTGACCCAGCAGACCGAGTACCTGTACCTGCAGGATCAGGGCAAGAACATGCACCTGGTGGATGAGGCCATGTACTACGCCGTGGACATGAAGCAGAACACCATTGAGCTCACCGAGATGGGCCGCGAACTGATCACCCCGTCCAGCGAGGAAAAGGATTTCTTCGTGATCCCGGATATGGGCACGGAAACATCCGAAATTGAAGACGAGCTGGATAATAGACAGCGCGAGCAGATCGCAGAAATTGAAAACAATCCGGATTTCAGCGAGGATTACAAACAGCAGCAGCTCGAAAAAGTCCGCGATGATATCAAAAAAGAACGGTCGGACCGCATGTCGGAGCTCTACCGTGTCTTTTCCGAGCGCAGCGAACGCATCCATTCGGTCAACCAGCTGCTCAAGGCCTACACCCTGTTCGAGCGGGACGATGAGTATATCGTTTCCGAGGGCAAGGTCCAGATCGTGGATGAGCACACCGGCCGGGTGCTGGCCGGACGCCGTTACTCTGACGGCCTCCACCAGGCCATCGAGGCCAAGGAGGATGTGAAGGTGGAAGCGGCCACCCAGACCTACGCCACCATCACCCTGCAGAACTACTTCCGGATGTATCACAAGCTGGCCGGTATGACCGGTACGGCCATCACCGAGGAGGGTGAGTTCTTCGAAATTTACAAACTGGAAGTGATCGAGATCCCGACCAACGTAGCCGTGCAGCGGGCGGATCATGAAGACCTCGTATACCGCACCAAGCGGGAACGGTACAACGCAGTGGTCGACCGGGTGCGCGAGTATCATGAACGCGGACAGCCCGTGCTGGTCGGTACCACGAGCGTGGAAGTTTCCGAAATGCTCAGCCGCATGTTCAAGCGTGGGGGTATCCGCCATAACGTGCTGAACGCCAAGCAGCACAAAAGCGAGAGCGAGATTGTGCGTGACGCCGGGCAGAAAGGTTCGGTGA
>SKYW01000136.1 GCA_007127695.1 Balneolales bacterium
AGGGGCTCGCTATGCGATTTTCTTGTCTTTCCATCCGGTCAAAGAACATCCCGCTCGCTTTTCGCGGCAGACTCCAAATATACACCCTTTTAACTAATCTTGTCAAACTTTATTTTGAAAAAAATCCCGCCGAACCACGTCGCTCTCCGGAAACCGCCAACATGCGGCGTGCACCATGGAAATGCACGGATCCAACCGCGTAATGGAAGCAGCGGCAGCAAGCCGGATGAAAATCGTCCCATCCAGGCATGGCGGCCTTAACAGAATAGAATAGAATAGAATAGAATAGAACAGTACAGAACAGCGCAGATGCCCGCATTTCAGGCTTAACGGACACCCAGCTTTTTCAGCTTGCTTTGCAGTGTCGTAGGTTTCATTCCAAGCAGCCGGGCCGCCCCATCATCTCCATAGATTTTATCTCCGGTTTTCTGGAGAACTTTTTTCAGGTACCTGCGGTTCATTTCGTCAAATGGAACCACATCACCAGAAAGAAGATCTTCGCCGATACCGCCTCCCGTGTATGATTTCCCGGAGGGAAGGGCTCCCTGATCCGCATCTGCCGGTTCCAAGGCCCGTTCCAGGGCCGGTTCCAAACCCCGTTCTGCGCCAGCCCCGCGGTCATCGCTCCGTGCCGGTCCCGGTTCCTGCAGCATCAACCGAAAGGATCCGGACGGAGATGACAGGAGCGAACGCCGCATCACCTCCTGGAACTCGTGGAAGTTTCCGGTCCATGAATGATCGAGCAGCTGCTCCATCGTTGCATCAGGAACGCGCAGATCACCCAGTTGCAAAACCGCGGCTGCAGCGCGCACCCAATCATCAGCCAGGATCCGCAAGTCATCACGGCGCTGTGAAAGCGGTGGCAGAAGAAGGGTGTCAAAACTCAGGAAGTAATACAGTTCCGCCGAAAACTCCCCTTGCTGCATCCGCTCCTCGAGCAAAAACGAAGTGGTCGCCAGAACCCTTGTGTCCACTCCCGCCTCCTGTCTGTCACGAAGCCAGCCAAACAGTTTGGCCTGGTTGGCTTCCGTAAGCATGCTGATCTCGATTACCAGTAAAACAAGGGCTTCGTCATCCGGCAAGGAATCAGCACGTCCATTCTTGCCATAGAGTCTATCCACCACCCGATTCTGCTCCGATACAGGCATGGTCTCCAGATTCCACTCCATGCCACGGGCCCCATGAAATTTTCCTGCCTGAAGCACCTGCCTGGCAAGTGTACGCTTGCCGGTAGCTCGTTCCCCGCGAAAGAGCAGATGGACTTGCTGATCGGCCAGTGTATCCACCTTGCGCATGAGTGCCTGCATCAGGGACGATTCTGCGACAAAACCGATATGCCGTTGGCCGGACACCGAATCTTCGGTGTCAGCTCCCGGGGATTCCCCTTCAACCGGCTCCATCGAAACCGCGATAAACGGATGGGGTGCCGACTTGACCGTAAAAATGCGGAATGCAAAATGAAAATCGTGCACCTCGGCCCGTTTTGAGTGAAAACGACAGACCGGCTTCTCCCCGCCGCTGCCGTCCTTGCTCTGGTCCGCAATCTGGTCCACCAGTCCCTCTACTTCTGTCTGAACCCTGGATCCTTCTGATTCCGATGCAAGTACGAATTCCTCCGGCTTGTAGCCGAGGACATTTCTTATGTGCGAATTTGCAAAAATAAGATGCGCATCCTGCTTTTCATCCACCCTGAAAATCAAAAAAAGACCGGGAATGTGGTCAAGCGCTTCCCGCCAGAAAGAGTTTGTCATAATAATTTCCATCTGTGTTTTTGCCGTCCGTGGTACAACGAAATATCGTCAGCAACGATACCGATTTCAACGCTTTCATACAACGCGGGATCAGAGTTTTTTCGGGGCCGGATGGCGTTCGGGGAGCTGGTATCCCTCGGGGTCTTCATAATAGTCCCTGAAATAGTGTACAGCGGCATAGCAGATCGGGGTATCGAGCAGGGCGGAGAAAAACTTGAACATATAGGAATTGATGATCAGGATGAGGAGCGCGCCCATTCCGGTCACATTTTCCCCCAGGTTGCCGGCAAAGTAGAGGATGGTAAGGATGGCCGTGGAGTCGACCAGCTGGCTGACCATGGTGGATGCGTTATTGCGCAGCCAGAGATGCCTGCCTTTTGTGAATCGTTTCCAGAAGTGGAACAGCTGCACATCCACGGTCTGGGCCACCAGGTAGGCGATCATGCTGCCGATGGTATTCCCCACCATGAATCCATAGACGCCATCGAACAGGGTGGTGCCCCCGCTCACGCCTGAAGCGTCCGGCAGGTAGAAATTCGCGGTCATCACAGCCAGCATGAACAGGTTCATCCCGAAACCGATCCAGACCAGCAGCTGCGCTTTCTTTCGGCCGAAGAGCTCTGAAATAAGGTCCGTGACGAAAAACGTGAACGGAAAAGCCAGAAGTCCCACCGGAATGATCATGCTGTACCGGCCGCCATCGCGTACCATATCCGGTACAAGCGGGAGCATCCGGTCAGGCAGATCGATCGAAAAAAGCTGGATGAACTTGGTGGTGCCGATTATGTTTCCCATGACAAGCGCCGTCAGGAATACGGCACTGAGTCCCAGAAACAGGGCATCCCGTTTATACCGGGACGGTCCACCGCCGTATTCCGGCGACTGCCCGGATCTGTTGCCCGATTGTGCGGTTTTGCCAGCCGCCTGGCCAGCTCTGTTATCCGTTTGCACTGTTCTAATCTGCGTCGATTGTTCCTGTTTCCAAGAGGGTTGTCATTCACCTTGCGCGACCGTACCCCGTAGCGGACATCCACCGTCCCCTGGAATCTAATGCCGGTCCCGTACGTTTGGGAAGATGAAATGTCCATGACGGCAACCCGACACACAGGAGCATGATTATAAACGTCATGGCCATTCTATCTGACATTATGAATTTTAATTGATTTAAACAGATGAAATCACAACAGCAAAACGCTGACATATCATTCATTCCATAATCAACAGGGAAGAAATGGCACAACCAATCGAATATACCCGTAGTCATGAGAACGGGGCAGGACGCACCGCAGCGGAACCTGACCGGTCGCATCCAGCCACGGCAGTCCAAAGCGGCACGGATAGATCATCGGCGCAGCTGGCAGAAAAACTGGTCCGTGTGGGACAGCGTGATTATACGCGCCTGGATCTTGCCGATCTGTCTCAAATCACCCGCACACCGCTGGATGAGATCCGGAGCCATTTCCAGAGCACCGACGAGTGGATCGACGCATGTTACTGTCATATGGTGGATCAGTATCGGATCATGACCGATGCGATCCCTGATTTTGAAAACTATACGGCCGGTGAAAAGCTGCTCAACTTTTTCCTGACCAGCATGGACATGATGCGCGACCAGGAACCTTTTGTCCGCAGCACATACCATCCGTTCATCCTGGATCGTTTCACATCCACCCGTTTCGAACACTCGGTAGCCCGGCTGTTCCGCGAGTTCACCGAGTCAGACAGCCGTATTGCGCTTTCACACCAACTGCTTCTTGTCTCTCCGGTCTACATCTGGTGGAGCCGGGAATATCTGCACATGACCGGCTACTGGCTGACGCATCCGGACTCCGAACCGGAAGTCATGGCACTGGCTGAAAAAACCGTCAACCTGCTGAATGAAATCCTCTACAACGGGGTTATCGACAACACGCTGGACCTCGGAAAATATCTGGTCCAAAACGGATTTGTCTCCGTCTGGACCCCTGTTTCCGTATTCCGGAAGTTTCTCAGGTTCTGAGGTTTCCCGACTGCTCCAGTGCGCCTGATATCCAAAACGTTTGATCATGCAGCTGAGCGGATCCCGTTTGTCGCACTGCCCGCAACGCCATTATCCAGATTTGAATGAATTTCCATGAGTGAGTTTCCATCATCCCGTTTTGAACGCAGCGCCCGCATCGCGCGAACAGGATTGCGGGTCGGCACCAACTATGCATTGCACCATCTCAAGAACCGCTTCAACGGCAACGGCAGCAGTGAAAAGCATCGAAGCGAGCTGCACACCAGCAACGCCCGCTATCTCTACGACGAGTTCTCAAAGCTCCGTGGCACGGCGCTGAAACTGGCCCAAACGCTCAGTCTGGATCACGGGCTTCTTCCAGAGGAATTTGTGGATGTGATGTCCCAGGCACAGTACCGGGTCCCGCCCATCAGCAGGGCCCTGGTCCGGCAGATCATCAAGGATGAACTGGGCAGCTATCCGGAGGATATCTTCGCAGAGTTCCGTTCCGAGGCCTCGGCGGCGGCATCCATCGGGCAGGTGCATGAAGCGGTGCTGCGGGACGGCCGGACTGTCATGGTCAAGATCCAGTACCCCAATGTGCGGGTAAGCATTGGTTCCGACCTGAGCATGGCCAAGCTGGTATTCCGCCGGATGGTGAGAAGCGACCAGACGGATGTCTATTTCGGGGAAGTGTACAACAAGATGATGGAAGAGACCGATTATCTTCACGAAGGGGAACAGCTTGCGCAATTCCGGGAAAGGTACGGCGACCGCAGGTTCTCGATTCCGGAATATCTGCCGGAATATTCCAGCTCCTCGGTCCTCACCATGACCCGGCTGACCGGTGAACACATCGGCGAGTTTCTGGCGCGGGATCCGGAACAGGAAGAGCGGAACCGTTATGGCCAGCTTTTGTGGGATTTCTTCCACGCTCAGATCAACGACGCCCGCACGTTGCATGCCGATGCACACCCGGGCAATTACATGCTCTCCAGTGACGGCCGGCTCGGCGTGCTGGATTTCGGCTGCATCAAGGTATGTCCAACCGGGTTTTTCCGGGATTATGTTTCCCTGCTTCCTCTTCATCTGGAAGGGGATGCGGACGTGCTGCGAGATCTGTACACCCGTCTCGGTCTGCTGGATGCGCACTCCAGTGATCCCGGATATGAAGAGTCCTTTTTCAAGCTCTGCAAGACATTCGGTGATCTTGTGATATCGCCGTATCACACCAATGCCTTCGACTTCGGCGATGAAAGCTTCAGTCACGCATACCGTGAGCTCGTCAGGGAAGCCGCCTCACAGCCGGAGCCGCGCGGCACGCATCACTTCATCTACGTCACGCGCGCACATATCGGATTATACCGCATGCTCATGCAACTTGGCGCCGTCATCGATCCGCGTGAAGGAAAAGAGCAGGTGCTTGGCTGGTGGCAGCAGTTAAATCCGGCGACGTAGCAGGTTTACGGGCTGCAGAACGTGTCGAAAATCATCACAAGGTCGTCCGAGACTTCCTGTGCCGTGCGACCTTCAATACGATGGCGGGGAATCATGGCTTTTATCTCACCATCCACAAAAAAGGCGAATGCAGGCGATGAGGGCGGAAAATCGCTGAAATACTCACGTGCTCTTGCCGTTGCGTCCTTGTCCTGTCCTGCAAAAACCGTGTACACATCGTCCGGTTTTTTGGAATGGCCCATGGCAAGTTTTAGTCCGGGACGTGCGTTACCTGCAGCACAACCACACACGGAATTGATCACAAGGAGCATGCTTCCTTTGGCATCGGTGAAAACATGGTCCACCTCATCCGGAGTGATCAGCTCCTTAACACCAAGATCCGTAAGTTCTTTTCTCATCCAGGACGTATCAGGTCCGATTCCATAACCGAATTGCATAATTCCGTTCTCTTTTTACGTTGAAGTTTACAGTTACTATTTGGATTATGTGAACAGTACAACGCTGGACAGGTGCAAATGCATATCCGGCAAGTACAAAAATTAACCTTGTAAGATGAATTATTTTCGAACGTTAGCGCTGCTTATTGCTCCATTTTTCCTGGTTCTTTCCTGCTCATCAACAACGAAAGTGGCCAGTCAGTTCAACACACCGGAAGCATCCGGCCAAACTTTCAATCTGGAATCCCTGACCCGGACGGCAGAAAGGACATTTGCAGATGACCTTGTTTTTTATGTCTCCAATGATGAGACCCATCTCTATGTTCTGGTGGACTTTCTGAGCAGCCGCAGGTACCAGCATGCCCGCGAGTTCGGGTTCACTTTATATGTAGACGGCAGCAACTCTGTGAGGCGCTCTTTCGGTGTGACGTATCCGACGGGCATCTATTATCAACTTGGCAACTATCCGGGCGCACAACAGGGATACCTTGATGAGCCAAACTGGAGTAATTTCCCGGAAAACCGGTCCATAAAAGAGGCTGCGGAACGAAGCAGCCGTCAACACGCCCTTCTGGTTCAGCGGACAAGCCGCCGGGACCCGATGCAGCCCTTCCCCTTTCCTGTCGCTCAACTGAACGCCCAGAGCCTCATGCTGCATCTGGATGATGACGAACGAACGGGCAGGATCTCCTTTGCCATTCCGCTTCAAACCAGATCCACAAGCCAGTTCTCCCCTGATATAAAACCGGGGGAAACCATTGCTGTCGGCTTTGAGATTGACCCGGTACGTTTGCTTGACATGGATATCCGAAGCACAGCTCCACTTATCACAAGTGAGACAGCCAGCGGCCGGACACGCACCGATACCGACCAGGAAGAGCACGAGCGGATCAATCGTCTGCGCATGCGCATGGGCGACCCGTACGAACAATGGGTGCAAGTCACACTGGCCACCCCGTCTGAATGATGGATTGCACCCTGCCTGCACGCGCTCTGTCATGCGGAGACGCGCATCAGGCACAGGTTGCGAGTTCAGGCTGCCGTCAAGGTGTGCCAAAAAACGTATTCAGCGATATTTCAGCCTTGGGCGTTTTTGAAGTTTTCTTCCACCTTGTCCCAGTTCACGACATTCCAGAATGCCTTCACGTAGTCGGGCCGACGGTTCTGGTAGTTGAGATAGTAGGCGTGCTCCCAAACATCCAGTCCAAGAATGGGTACCAGTCCTTTCATAAGCGGACTGTCCTGGTTCGCTGTGGAAATCACTTCCAGTTCGCCGTTTTTGTTTACCACGAGCCAGGCCCAGCCGGATCCGAAACGGGTGGTGGCCGCGTTTGCGAATTTTTCCTTGAATGCGTCAAGTGAGTCAAATGACTTTTTTATGGCCTCTGCCACGGCTTCTTTGGGTTCCCCTCCGCCATCCGGACTCAGTACTTCCCAGAAGAGCGAGTGGTTGGCATGTCCACCAGCGTTGTTGATCACGCCCTGACGGATGTCATCATTCAGGCTGTCAATATTCTGGAGCACCTCCTCGACGGCACGTTCTGCCATCGGGTGTCCCTTCAGGGCATCATTGGCTTTGTCAATATATGTCTGATGGTGCTTGGTGTGGTGAATCTCCATGGTTTTTGCATCGATGTGCGGCTCCAGCGCATCGTATGCATACGGAAGATCGGGAAGTTTGAAAGCCATGTTATACCTCTGTCGGTTTTATTCTTATTTACTTGTTTTGTTGGCAATTAATGTCGTCTACATCTATTGTAACAGCATGCATCCGGAAATAATTTCTGTCATGAAGGGAATTTCATGTTATCTTGCTGGCAGCAAAAATTGTTGCTAAAAACTGTAGAATCAATACGGATGGAAACATGAGCAGAGATTATGATGTCATCATCCTTGGCAGCGGTCCGGCAGGCTTCTCCTGCGCAATGCAATCTGCCAAGTTTGACAAAAGAGCATTGATCATTGAAGCCAATGAAAGCTTTCTGGGCGGCACGTGGATCAACACTGGCACGGTGCCGAGCAAGGCCCTCAGAGAGACCGCCAGCAGCATCCACAGGTACACATCCCAGTTCGGCGATGAGGGCATAAAACCCTATGACCGCTTCCAGATGCGTGACGTGCTGCGGCACAAGGACCGCGTGCTGGCAACCCAGAACAGTGAGATAAAGGACAGCCTGATCAAGAACGAAGTGGATACCGCTCTGGGCTTCGGCCGTCTCCTCGATGCGCATACCGTTGAGGTGAGCAGCGAGGATGGTGAAAAAAAACGGTTCACGGCTGATCACATCCTGATTTCCACCGGCGCCACCTCAACGAAGCCGGATGAGTTTGAGATCGACCACGTCACGGTCCTGGACAACCGGTCGATCCTGGATATCCATTACATACCGAAAAGGCTGGTCATAGTGGGCACCAACATCCAGGCAATGGAATTCGCCACGGTGTTTTCCGCACTCGGAACACGGGTCACCATCCTGAACGGCCAGGAAGATTATCTGGTGTTCCTCGACAAGGAGATCAAGAAGGAGTTCAATGCAGCGCTGGATGAAGCCCATATCAACATTTTCAACCGGACCCGCGTGCTCCAGGTCGGTCCCAACCCCCTGCGGAACTGCACCGAGGTCAAGTATCAGGACAAGGATTCCGAAGAAATGCATGTCGTTGAAACGGAGCTGGTCCTCTATTTCGGTGATCGCAAACCAAACTCGGCGCATCTCGGGCTGGAAGAGCTGGGGATCAAAACCGATGGCAAAGGGTTTATTCAGGTGGATGAGAACAACCAGACCAAGGTTCCATCCATATACGCTGCGGGAGATGTGATCGGACATCCGAGTCTTGCTTCGGTATCTTTTTCACAGGGAAGGAACGCATCCTGCCACATGTTCGGTATTTCCAGGATGGAAACGGAGAGTATTATTCCGTACGGCATATATGCTATCCCGGAAATTGCCAGTGTCGGCCTTACGGAGGATGAGGCCCGAAGTCAAATCGGCGATGTGACCGTTGGGCGGGCGTATTACCGGAACCTGACCAAAGCCAACATCGCACGGACCCCCCGGGGGATGTTGAAACTGGTCTTTGAGACCGAATCGCTGCGTCTTCTTGGCGTGCATATAGTGGGGTCCGGGGCATGTGACCTTATCCACACCGGTCAGGCGGTCCTCAACTTCGGGGGAAGCGCGCGTTATTTCCTGGATACGGTGCACAACTATCCCACCTACTCCGAGGCCTACCGCGTTGCGGCGTTCAATGGGATCAACTACATGTACAAAGGCGGACAGACCTACAAAGACATCCTGAAAGGGGAATAATCAGCGTTTGGGGCACGCGGAGAAACCCGGATGCAGAGCCCGGATGCAGAACCCGGATGCGAGAACCGGAATCACTGTAAAATATGCCCGGGGAGCCGGTCACTTGTCACCGGAATCGAGCCCCGGAATCACTGTAAAATATGCCCGGGGAGCCGGTCACTTGTCACCGGAATCGAGCCCCGGGGCCAGCCGGATATGCAGTTCCCTGAGCTGTGCTTCGTCCACCACATCCGGACAATTGTCCATGAGGCTGATGGCCCGCTGGTTTTTCGGGAAAGCAATGACATCGCGCAGGCTTCTGGCATCGGTGAGCAGCATGGCGATGCGGTCGAGTCCGAGCGCGATACCGCCGTGGGGCGGTGCGCCGTATCGGAACGCATCCAGAAGGAACCCGAATTTCTGCTGCGCCTCTTCCTTGCCGATGCCCAGGGCTTCGAACATGGTGGATTGCAGTTCGGTTTCGTGGATACGGATGGATCCCCCTCCGATCTCGCTGCCGTTCATGACCAGATCGTAAGCGCGTGCGCGGACCTTGCCGGGATCGGTTTTGAGCAGGCCGACGTCTTCGGGACGCGGTGAGGTGAATGGATGGTGCATGGCGTAAAAGCGGCCATCCTCGCTGTCATACTCCAGCAGCGGGAATTCGGTCACCCAGAGCAGGTTGTACTTTGAGGTGTCGATGAGGTCGTACTCGCGGGCCATAAGCAGGCGCAGGTCGCCGAGCTGGCCGTAGACGGTTTCCGCCGGTCCGGCCAGGAGCAGAATGAGATCGCCTTTTTCCGAGCCGCTGGCGTCTACCATGGTGCGGGTCATATCCTCCGGGACGAACTTGCTGACGCTGGAATAGATCTCCTCTTCGTTGTTTTTGATGTAGATGAGTCCGCCGGCGCCGATCTCGTCACGCGTGCGTTTTGTGAGGCGGTCCATGACGCCGCGTCCGAGCGATCCCATGCCGGGGACAACGAATCCGACAACGGCGCCTCCGTCTGCAACGGTTTTGGAAAAGACGCGGAATTCGGAATCCTTTACGATGTCCGAAAAATCGACAAATTTCATTCCGAAGCGGGTGTCCGGCTTATCGCTTCCGTAGGTGGTCATGGCTTCGCGGTAGGTCATGCGGGGGAAGGGCGCGGAGACTTCGGCGCCGACCACTTCCTTGAGGATCCGCTGGAGCAGGCCTTCCATGAGCGAATACACCTGTTCTTCATCCACGAAGGACATTTCCACATCGATCTGGGTGAATTCGGGCTGCCGGTCGGCACGCAGGTCTTCATCGCGGAAGCATTTTACGATCTGGAAGTATCGGTCCATGCCGGAGACCATCAGTATCTGCTTGTAGGTCTGCGGGCTTTGGGGAAGCGCGTAAAATTTGCCGGGGTTGACGCGGCTGGGCACCAGGTAGTCCCGTGCCCCTTCCGGGGTGCTGCGCATGAGGAAGGGGGTTTCGATCTCGGCGAACTGCTGTTCGTGGAAATAGTCGCGGGTGTGACGGTAGATGGCCGAGCGCAGCATCAGGTTTTTTTGCATCACGGGGCGGCGCAGGTCCAGAAACCGGTATTTCAGTCGCAG
>SKYW01000200.1 GCA_007127695.1 Balneolales bacterium
CATCCCCGACGTCTATCGTCCCTTCCAGCATATCCCCATCCAGCCGAAAAGAAAACGTCAGATCAGTGCCGGGATCTTTCCACTGGGGCGGGATTGCGAAGGAATAGGTTCCGGTTTCCGCATCGTATGCGATATGCGAAACCGGACGTGCGCTGCCCTCATAGCCGACATAGGATCCCGTCAGCGTATGAAAGCCGGAACCCGTGATTTCAAGCCAGCCAGGGTAGCTGCCGGCATCCATTTCAATGGTCAGGTTCCATTTGCCGATGGCTTCTTCACCGGGCAGGAATGATTTTGCGGACAGGCTGCCGGAAAAGAGAAGGGGCGGCAGGATCAGGATGAGGATCAGGATCAGCGAGGCGGGCAGGTTCTTCATGATCATACGTCTTTTGTTTTAAGAGATGAACCGAACGACACACTTGTTACTGGCAATATAAGCAGTCTTCCCCAAATAAGGTTTATACTGAGTTCCTATATATAGGATGCAACTAAAACATTGGAAAATGATTAAATCAATTTTTATTTACTGAGTACGGATGTTCATAAGCTTTTTTTTGGATTGGGGTCAGTTCCGTCAGCTGGTGTACGATGCTTTGGCCTTTGATTATGGCAATTTGAAAGAATTGACGTCAAATTACTGATAAATTATTTATCGTGTAATTGAAAAATTTGCATATAATTATAGTTTCCCGGCAACTCGATCTGGCCGACCATCGCTCAACTCACGACGAAAACAAAGCAAGATGCTATCCAAGCCCACAATAATTGACTATTGGGTGGATGGGAAACAGGTTATAAGCCAAATCAAGTTGATTGATAAAACCAAATCCGGCAAGGGCGGTCGTCCCCGGAAAAATCTGATGAAAAAGAATTACAACCATGATACACTATACTCCAGGTTGCAAATCACTATTACTGCCATTGTCAAACGCCGGGTACATCATATTGACGATGTTGATAGTTATTTTTCTTGTATTACCGGTATTTGCATCTGAAACAACCAAAATTCCGGCGGCCGATTCGGATGATGATTCAAGTTCAGGTTCAGTTTTAGTAGATGCCGAAACCAACGAAGAGGTTGCTGGGATTATTGATACTCTCCGGGTGTTTACCTATAATATTCGACATGGACGAGGTTTGGATGATCAAATCGATTTGCGAAGAATTGCCGATGTGATTAGAGAAAAAGACCCGCATTTGGTGACGCTTCAGGAGGTGGATGTCGGCGTTGAAAGAAGCTGCCGGTTTGACATTATGCAGATATTGTCCGGCTATCTGGATATGGAGCCGATTTTTAATGAGAATATTCCCCATCAGGGAGGGTCATACGGTAACGGGATACTGTCCGCATTGCCGGTCCTTTCCGAAAGAAATCTGCACTTTATTCAGCCCGAAGGAGGAGAACAACGCGGATTATTGACAGCGGAGGTGGAGTTTCACGAAGTCCGGATTGTATTAATGTCCACTCACCTCGACAACCGGCGTGAAGAAAACCGGAAAGTTAGTGTGGAACAGATCATCGAAACCAAACGAGCTTATCGGGGGGCACCGATCATTGCCACGGGTGATTTCAATGCCATTCCCGGAAGCCCAACGCACATCCGAATGAAAGAATACTTCGATGATGTCTGGGAAAAAGTCGGCGAGGGAGACGGTTACACGTTTCATGCCGCTAACCCGACACGCATCATCGACTATTTTTTCTATACCAATAACCTGGTAGAAGACGGCAATGCCCGGCTCCGGGTTGTGAAAATGGAAGTGATTGAATCGGACGCATCCGATCACTTTCCCATTTATGCCGAATTCGAATTGATTCGCTGAACGGAAGTACCCATATCAAATTCCCATACAATATCTCCAGTTTCAGCATTTAAAGCGTGAATCCGGCTTTCTTCACCACTCACGACATAAAAATTTTCACCGGCAATCACGGTAGTTGGTGCGCGAGCAGTGCAAGTCGATGGATACAGAAATCATCCGGGTACCAGTCCCGTCATGACCGCCATGCCTGTCTTCAGGCAACGTTCGTCCACGTTGTAGCGCGGATGATGCCAGGTGTGACGGCTGTCGGCCTCGTCGCTGCCGCTTCCCAGGAAGAAGAAGGTCCCGGGTATTTCCTGCTGATAGAAGGAAAAATCCTCCCCGGCCATGACGGGGGCATCGAGGGTGAGCGCCGCCGGTCCGGCCACACGCAACACCCGGGCGGTGGTATCCGGATGGTTGATCACCGGCGGATATCCCTCAATGAGTTTGGCCTGCGCCGAGCCGCCGGCCGCTGCCGCCACATGCTCGCTGATGTGCCGTATGCGCGCGAATATCTCCCGGGTCTTTTTAATATCGAACGTGCGGATGGTCCCCTCCAGGGTCGCCTTTTCCGGGATGATGTTGCGGGCGGTTCCCGCGTTGATCCTGGCGATGGTGACCACGGCCGGCTCCAGCGGATCGGTGTTCCGACTGACAATGGTCTGCAGCTGGGTAACGATCTGTGCTGCCGCCACAATGGGATCGACTGTCTGATGCGGGGAGGCCGCGTGTCCGCCCTTGCCGGTGACCTCGATGATGAACTCGGACGGTGATGCCATCAGACGTCCTTCCCGCACTGCAATCCGCCCGGGCTCAAGAAAAGGATACGTATGCAATCCGTAGATGGCCTCGACCCCAAGTTCCTGAAGCAGGCCGGTTTCCATGAGTTGGCGTCCACCGCCGGGAAGCGCCTCTTCGGC
>SKYW01000027.1 GCA_007127695.1 Balneolales bacterium
GACATAAACAGCTCTTTCAGGAAGAAAAGGATCAGTGTAATCCCCTTCCAGACACGACGGGTGTAGTTGCTTTGATCGATGGCCGGACCGACCACCACCAGGACGAGGTAGCCCAGCACCAGGCCGACAAGCAGGTTCCCGAAAGAGAACGTCGCCGTTACGGCGGTCCAGATCAGTGCCAGGATGATATGGAATAGGAAAATTTTCATTGCGGTCCCAATACGGCTTCAATGTAAACGGATGGATCGAGAAGCTGCTCGGCAGCGGTCATGCACAGTTCGAGCAGCGGCTGGGCATAGAGTCCGACCGCGATAATCAACCCGGCAATGATCATAACCGGGATCATGAGAATATACAATTTACCGGCACCGAAAAGCGGTATTTTGCCAAAATGCTCGGGTGTTTCCTCGGGGACGGTCCCCCAGAAAGCCGACAGCCAGATCTTGGTCATGGAGAACAGGGTCAGCAGTCCAACCAGGATGGCCACACCGGTGATCACGTACTGCTCTATGGAAAGGCCCGCTTTCACCAGGCTCAGCTTTGCCCAAAAGCCGGAAAGCGGCGGGAATCCGGCCAGTGCGAACGCGGAAATCAGGAACAGCACGGCCAGGAAGGGATAGTGTTTGTAGAGACCGCCCATCTTTTTCAGCTCAAAAGTACCGAGCAGGCGTTGCGCAATGCCGCTTATGAGGAACAGATTGGATTTCGCCAGGATGTTGTGCAGTACGTAGAAAATGGCTCCCATGATCCCCATGGCGGTATTAAATGCCAGTCCCATGATCATGTAGCCGATCTGGCTCACGATGTGGAACGACAGGATCTTGCGGAATTCCATGTGCGAGGCCGCGCCAAGTACGCCGATGACCATGGTGAAGCCGCCCACCCAGAGCAGGATCGTGTGCAGGTACTCATTGTGGGTGCTGTCCTGGGTGAAGAGCAGCGTGAATACGCGGATCAGCGCATAAACCCCGACCTTGGTAAGCAGTCCGCCAAAAATTGCGGAGATCGCCACCGGCGGCGTGTGATAGGAAGCCGGGAGCCAGAAAAACAGCGGGAATACCGCGGCTTTGATACCGAAGGAGACCATAAACAGCATGGCCGTGGTGGTGACCAGGCCGGTGTTCTCAACCATGGGCAGCCGCACCGCAAGATCAGCCATGTTCAGCGTACCGGTCATCCCGTAAAGCATGGCCACGCCAAAAAGGAAGATCAGCGATGAGAACAAATTGATGAAAACGTACTTGAGCGCTCCCTGAAGCTGGTTCTTGCTGTTGCCAAGTGCCAGCAGGATGAAGCTGGCGATCAGCATCACCTCAAACCATACATACAGGTTGAAGATATCACCCGTGAGGAAGCTTCCGTTCACGCCCATTATCAGGATGTGGAGCAGCGGATAATAGCCGAAACGCTCCCGTTCCTTGTCTATGTCATACAAGGAATAGATCCCGATCACCACACCCATGATGGCTGATATGCCAAGCATCAGCATCGTCAGCATATCGGCAACCAGTGTGATGCCGAAGGGCGCTGCCCAGGTGCCCAGCTGAAGCACCTGGATGCCATCCGTGTATACGTCACGGAACAGTATCATGACCGATCCCAGCAAAGCGGCCATACCGAGTATGCCGAACCACCGCTGAAGGACGGAGGACTTCCGGAACAGCAGCGCCAGCGTGGCGGTGATCAGGGGAATCGCGACAGGCAGTACAAGCATTCCGTTCATGCGTCCCCTCCTTTCTTGAAGTCGTTCCTGGGGACAATGGCCGCCGATGTATCCTCGGCATCCTCAAGCAGCTCGTCCTGGTCCACGGTCCCGAGCTCACGGTAGCTGCGGTAAGCGAGAGCCAGGGCAAAGGCGAGAAGGCCAAAGCCGATCACGATGGCGGTGAGAATCAGCGCTTGCGGAAGCGGATTGGCAAACGGCGCAAGCGGCTCCAGGCTACCCGCCTTGATGAGCGGCGGGTTCTCGGTGGATAAGCGTCCAAGCGAGAAGAGCGCCAGGTTTACGGAGTTGCTTATGAGGATGATGCCGATGATCGTCAGGATCAGACTGCGCCTCAGCAACAGGTAGATGCCTGTGGCGAATATGGCTCCGGCAATAATGGGAAGTATCGTATCCATAAAAACAGACTACTCTTCTTCGAGTGAAAAAATGACGGTGACAATGAAACCGACCACACACAGATAGACCCCGATATCAAACAGCAGGGGTGTACTTAATTTCGTATCAAAAGCCCCCCATTCAATGAAAAGCCATTTACCGGTCAGGAACGGCTCTGCCACAAACATGGGGATCAACCCGCTCACAACGAGGCTGAGCAGGCCGATAGCGATCAGTGTAATCGGGTGGACGCGCAGCACCTTGCGCGACGCTTCAGTACCGAACGCAATGGCGTAAAGTGTAAACGCACCGGCGCCAACCAGGCCGCCGATGAATCCGCCTCCCGGCTCATCGTGTCCGCGGAAGAACAAAAACAGTGAGAACAAGACCAGAACACCGATCATCAATCGTGTGGCCGTATGCAGAATCAGGCTTTTCATGATGATTCTCCTTGTTTGGAAGCGGCACCGGAGGAGGTTCTGCCTCCGGTATTCGTGTCGGATGATGATCCGAACCGTTTCATTTTGATAAGCGCGTAGACCGCCAGGCCGGCGATGGCAACCACCACGACCTCGCCCATGGTATCGAGCGCCCGGAAGTCGACCAGGATCACGTTCACGATATTGCGTCCGTGAGCCAGCGGATAACTGGCCTCGGCATAGAATTCCGAGATGAACGCATCAAACGGTGCTGCCGTTGCGGCAAGGATAAGCAGGGTCATCATTGCCCCCGCTGCCACGGCAATAACGCCGTCCCGGACCCGCGAGGTGGTGCTCCGGAGATCCTTTAACTTGGGCACGTGGATCAGCACCAGGACCACCAGGATCACGGTGAGTGTTTCCACCAGCACCTGGGTCATGGCAAGGTCGGCTGCGCCATGCATGAGGTAGATCAGGGCCAGGCCGAATCCAACCACACCCGCTCCGATGACCATGGTCAGCCGGGAGTGTCCGAATGCAAGCATGATGCCCAGAGCGGTTATAATAGCAATGGAAATCGCCCATTCCTGGATGAGCACGTTTCCAAAACCGGGATTCCACACAATCCCGGAACGGGTAAGGAATGTGTAGCCAACGGCAATCAGCAGGGTGATAAGGATGGTGACGAGGTAGTTGGACATCAGGCCGTTCTGTATGGTACGGGTCTGCCAGCCGGCAAGGCCAAGCATCCCGGCCAGCACTCCATCGTAACCCCTGATCGGACCCATGGCAAATCCGTTCTGGTACACCTTCATCGGGGCCGACTCCCGCAGGCCATCCCAGAAGCGGTAAACAAGGATACCACCGGCCAATGTCACCAGACTGAGTATGAGGGGCAGGTTGATGCCGTGCCAGAGCGACAGATAGAAGTCCATCGGAACACCATACACGCTGGATGCCACCGGGACCATCAGCGATTTGTCGATCAGAAACGGCAGCACGCCGAAGAGCACGCTCAGAACGGCCAGGGAAAGGGGGCCGATCCACATCGAAAGCGGGGCTTCGTGCGCTTTCTTGGGTGTTTCCACCTTGGTGCCAAGGAAGGGTCGGATGACGACGATGGCCGAAGCCGCCACAATAGCGATGTTTGCCAAGACCGCCAGGGTGATTACCAGCACCGGCCAGAGCGGCGCCTCGAGGGCGGCCTCGTAGACCAGTTCCTTGGCGATGAATCCGTACAGCGGCGGAATGCCTGCCATGGATATGGCGGCCAGTGCCGCGGCTGCAAATGAGATGGGCATGAGGGAACGGAGACCGCCAAGCTTTAGAACATCGCGGGTGCCGGCTTCGTGGTCTACGGCGCCGGCGACCATAAAGAGGGCGCCTTTGTACATGGCGTGGGAGAGGATGTAAACGGAAAGGCCCTTCATCGCCATTTCGGTACCCAATCCGATGAGCATGGTCATGGTTCCAAGCGCCATCACGGTTGAGTAGGCCAGGATCTGCTTCATATCCGTGAAGCTGAGCGAGAGCCAGGCGCTGACCAGCAGGGTGAGCAGCCCGAATCCACCCACAAGGAGCAGCCAGGGTTCCGTGGAACCGAGGACCGGGTTCAGGCGGGCCAGCAGGTACACACCGGCCTTGACCATGGTCGCGGAGTGAAGGTAGGCGCTGACCGGTGTCGGAGCCGCCATGGCTCCCGGAAGCCAGAAGGAGAAGGGGAACTGGGCCGACTTGGTGAACGCGCCTGCCAGGACCAGGATCAGGATGGCAAGGTAATGTGGATTGTTACGGATGATATCGCCTTCATTGAGCAGCGCCGAGACTTCCCAGTGTCCGGATGCAAAGCCCATGAGCACGAGACCGGCCAGCATGGCAAGTCCGCCTATGCCTGTGACCAGCAGTGCCTGGAGTGCTGCCCTGCGGGAATTTTCCTGCTCGTGGGTAAAACCGATCAGGATGAACGACGTGAAACTGGTCAGCTCCCAGAAAACGAAAATGCTGATCAGGTTGTCCGCCAAAACAACGCCGAGCATGGATCCCATGAAGAGCAGGATAGCACAGTAGAACCTTGGCAGGTAGGCATCCCCGGCAAGATACCCGCTTCCGTAAAGTACGATGAAGGTACCGATACCGGTAATGATCATCCCGAACATTAGACTGAGACCGTCGAGGTAGAACGCAAGGTTCACCTCAAACAGGGCCATCGAGACCCATGTAGTGGACTGCTGCACTACGTTGCCTGCGGCGATATGCGGCAGCCAGGATGCCAGATAGAGAAAACTGCCAAAAGGCAGCAGCGCAAGCACCCATCCCGATTTTTCCTTGAAAAGCTTATAGATCCAGGGGGATATCAGGGCGACGATAAAAATCAGGGCTACTACGGTCAGCATAAAAGCCTCCCGCCGTATCCGACTGTCTCGTCACCGGGGTGTCCCGATCTGAAAAAATTAGTTGAAACGTTCATATTCCAGGATTTTGAACGATTTGTAATCTGTGATACAGGTTGTGCTTCCACATGGATGCACGAAAATTCAATCATCTTTCGGCAGCTTACCGGCCTGATGTCCGGGCGTCCCCGACCGCTCATAATAGGTCTTCAGGTCATCGACAATAGTCCCTTTCCAGAACTCCACCCCGCTCTTGTAGGCGGCGCGGCCGATGGTATGCGCCGCTACCGGAGCCGTCATCAGAATGAAGATGATGGTGGCAAGGGCACGGGAAATGATCCCGATCTCCCCATAGGTGAAAGCAACGGCCAGGAGAATGAGACCTGCCCCAAGGGTACCGGCTTTTGTGGATGCGTGCATTCTCATCAGGATATCCGGCAGGCGCAGTATGCCGACGGAGGCGACAAGTACGAAAAAGCCACCTGAAATCAACAGTATCCCGGCAATGATCTCAGCCATGAGTGCCCTCCTTTTCGTGTTTTTCAGCCCTTACGAAAACAAAGCGGGCAAAAGCGATGGTACCCAGAAAAGCGACCAGCGCAAGCACGATGGCCACATCAAGGTAAACCGGGTGTCCGGATGAAATAGCGTATGTTGCGATCAGGCTGATGACCACAAATGCGATCAGATCCAGGGCCACAACCCGGTCGGGAAGGCTTGGACCGATGATCACCCTGACGAGAGATATCAGGAGTGAAAGGCTCAGCAGGACATACACAATAGTAATTGCCAGCGAAAAAAAGTCCATTTCGATAATTGTATAAAATCTGTGACGAATAGGGAAAATATCAAATAAATTCGTCAACCTCCGGTCGATTGAACGTGACAATATAATAATATGCCGGATTTGCTACAAAAAAATAGGAACTCAGGACACCCGTGCCACCATTCCACTGATGCCGCGCTATCACTGCGGAGTCTCGTATGGAAATAATCCGAAAAATCGTATAATGGCAAAACGTATTATTGTGTCTTTCCTCCTATTCAATCGATACAGAATGCAACTGCCATTTTTTTTAGCTAAGAGATTTGTTGCCGGAGAGGATTTTCCCCAGGCGGCACCCAAAGTGAGGGAGCTGAACGAAAAAGGGATTTCAGTTACGCTGGATTTGCTGGGTGAGAATGTAACGGACCGGGAAACGGCTGACGCCACAACCACGGAATACTGTGAACTGCTGGATGGAATCCATGAGCAGAAGCTGGATGCCACCATCTCCATAAAGCTGACCATGCTCGGACTCGATATCGATACCGAATATTGCCGTCAGAACCTCTTCATCCTGCTGGACAAGGCGCGGGAGCGGGACCAGTTTGTGCGCATCGACATGGAGGGATCGGATTACACCCAGCGCACATTGGATCTTTTCTTTGATGCCAGGAATAAGTACGGCCGGCATGTGGGCATTGTCATCCAGGCCTACCTCTACCGAAGCCGGGAGGACATCGCAGCGCTCGTTCAGGACAATGCCGATGTACGCCTTTGCAAAGGCGCATATAACGAGCCGCCTTCACTTGCTTACAAAAACATGGCGGATATCCGTGCGGTATTCAAGGAATACGCGACAGAATTGATCAAGGGGACCGATTTCACCCGCATCGCGACGCATGATGACCATCTCATCGAATGGACGAAGCGATTTGCCGAAGAAAACGAGATCCCAAAGGAAAAGTTCGAGTTCCAGCTGCTGTACGGGTTGCGCCTGAGTACCTGCGAGGACCTGGTGGAAGAGGGATACCGGGTCCGAGTTTATGTCCCCTATGGCACCATGTGGCTGCCCTATTTTTCACGGCGCCTGCGGGAGCGGAAAGAGAACATCTGGTTTATCCTCTCCAATATGTTCCGGAAATAACCCTCCCGGCAAGCTTTTTTATCGTGCCTTTTGCCGGGGCGGGCGCTTCCGGAACATGATCAGTCCGTGGACTACAGACTGATGCCCACTACAAAGAACAGGTTCTCCGCATAGGGATTTACGGATAGAACCGACGTCAGATCAAATGAAAACGTATCCGTTACCCTGATGGTTTTTGCTGTACCGAGACCCATATTGATGATCCCCGGGCCGCTGGTTTCGTAAGCGGCAGACTCCATCGGTGTCATTCCGATGAAGACATCAAAGAGATCATGTCCATACCCAAGCTCGAGATACACCGAACTGTCATCGTCATTGTGTACAAACATCCCGGCAAAAAACGATATGGGAAATGATTCCAGTCCCTGGTACCCGATACCGGCCTCGATAAAATGTGCATCACTGCTGAACCAGGTTTCGTTTCCCGTTAATCCGGTATGATGGACAGGGAAGGTGTAGTCTGTGATCATGAGCGAAAAGGCTCCGGCATCGGTTTCAAAGGTATAGGATGCGAAAAGATCTACTTCTGTTCCACTCGGATCCCCGCTTGTTGCAAATGCTCCCCAAACACCGATTTCCAGTCCACCGGCAGTATAGGACAACTCCGGTTGCAAACTTGGACTGTTGCCGAAATCGAATCCGCGCCAGACATACCGGCTCGTTATGTCCAGCCCCATATTCCATTGGGCAATAGCCGGCGACGACAGCATCAGGCCAGACATGAGTATTAAAACAAAGCCTTTACTTACAATATTGATTCTCATAATTTATTTCCTCGTACTTGTTGATTATCTGAACGGTAATTGACGAGACAAGCAAGAGCATCGCAGCCCCAGCTGTGATGCTCTTTTTTTATGCCCATCCCGCTATAAACCTGATTCCAACATCCGCTGAAATCAACAAGACGATAAATAAATTTCAGGCAAAAACCAATATTCTACATTAATAATTTATTTATATTTATTACTTTACCTTAATAAGTAATAGAAAAGCGCTTGCATGGTTTCACCCCTCTATTGTCAATTGTTGCCGGACATGACCCTGGGACGCCGCTTGGCCGCAGATCGGTATTCACGGAGATCAGTTTTTCCGCTCTTCGAAGATCTTGTCCAATGCCTGGATGACCTCCTCAATCCCTTTTTCAACCTCGGAATATTCCAGATCCCTTTTCTTGGACTGCAGATGATTCCATAGCCCTTTCAGTATCCTCAGGTCTTCGTCTTTCAGATCATTATATGCCGTATCAAAATTCCCCTTGGATTTCAGATACAAATCCACATTTCCTTTGGCCCATACCAGAACAAAATCCCGGTTCTTGCTTATGTTTACTTTCATTTTTAAGAATTTGGTTAAATAGGTAATCGATTGAATAACTTAATTTTCCAAGGGTGATTACTTTGCAAATAAAAGCACATGGTCCCTGAAAAATTATCGGCAATGATTCACAAACAGAAGTACCTCACCCACAAGCTGTGATACATTTCAGCCAAGCTGAATTACATAACAAGCGGCAACCTTGTAGACGCAATATTGCATACGCAACCTGATCCATTTAGAACAGGGTAATCATATTTCAGAAAAAATTATTCTGTGACCCGAATGGTTTAATCTAACATATTGATCCCTGAAATAAAAATTAACTTTTCTAGGATATCATTTGCTGATGGTGCAAGAGCAACTTCCTTTTAAACAGAGTCACCAACCCTGAAAATGTTACACAAAAAACCATGATTAAATTATAGTACCTGCCATAATTAATGTCATACAAGGCAGCTCCTGACCGGTCCCTGAACCCGGCATTTCCGCTTACCCGCTCCAATGATTCTTGTAACAAATCAGCCCCTGCGGTCTCCTTCTTTACATGAAACAAAAACTATGAAACAGCTATTAAGTGAAATAAGACCATCTGAAAGAGCTGATTACGGAAGGGTTAAATGATACCTGAGAAATTAGAGACCGTTGTCGACCACCGGGACTATTTTGAGAATTCAGGCACCGGTATCATTATTATTGAAGATGATGGCGTCATTAGTTTGGCCAATGAGGAGTTTGCCCGAAAAACCGGCTATGAACGACAGGAGATCGAAGGAAAAATCCGATGGATGGAACTCGTACATGAAGATGACGTGAGCAGCATGAAGAAGCTGCATCGTCTTTGGCGGGAAAAACCGGAAATTCTGCGCACCAGCTACAGTTTTCGGTTCATAAAGAAAAACGGGCGGACAGGGGAGGCCCTGCTCACCATCGTGGTGATACCAGGGACGAAGAAGAGTGTCGTTTCCATTGTGGATATGACCGGCCGCCGCAAAGCGGAGGAGGCGCTGAACTATCAAAGAGCCCTGCAACAGATTCTGGTGGACCTTGCCACCGGATTCATCAACATCGTCCCGGAAAATGTGGACTCGCAGCTGCATGAAATGCTGGCCTCCATTGGAGTTTTTACCCGGACGGACCGTATCTACATTTTCAAGCATGACTACGAAACTGAAACCACCAGCAACACGCATGAGTGGTGTGCGGAGGGAATATCGTCCGAAATCGACAACCTGAAGGATATTCCATTCCATCTTCTGAAACACATCCTTGATTCCCATAAAGCGGGAAATGCCTTTCATATTCCAAGTGTCATGGATATGCCTGAAAATGACACAATTCGACGCATCCTGGAACCGCAGGGCATCAAGTCCCTGATCCTGCTCCCGCTTCAGCATGAGGGTACGAATATCGGATTCGTCGGCTTTGACACGGTGAACCGGATCCGGCTTTTTTCCGATGGGGAAATTGACCTTCTCAAGGTAGCTGCCGAAATCATCTCCAACGCGCTCATCCGGCAGCAGAAAGCCCGGATCATTCAGCATAACCTCAACGAAAAAAACGTTCTTCTCGCCGAAATACATCACCGGGTAAAAAACAACCTGGCTATAATTTCCAGCCTGCTTGCCCTACAGTCGGATTTTTTTGACAGCGAAAAAGAGACCAAAACCATCCTGCGGGACATGCAACACCGCATCAAGTCCATGGCACTGGTCCACGAAATGGTTTATCAGTATGAAAATCCTGCAGAAATAAACTTTGGCGAACTGCTCAAGCAGCTGGTTTCCGATTTCAGCAAGGTATACGACGACAAAGCAATCGACGTCAGGATCAAGGCAGATGACATGATGCTGGATCTCAACCGTACCATCCCTTTCAGTTTGCTCGCAAATGAACTTCTCCTCAACGCGTGCAGACACGCTTTCCCTGGCCGGAAACATGGCACAATCGATGTCCTCCTGGAAAACAAAAGCGACCGGCTCCGCTTTGTTGTGAAAGACAATGGCGTGGGTATGCCCGACACCGGCCTGTTGAAAGAGCCTCAGACCCTGGGCTACACCATCATCCGCACGCTCGTCACACAACTCGGCGGGGAGCTTGATGTTCACTCCACAAACGGCGGATTTACAGCCGAGGGCCGCTTTCCGATTTCCTCCTGAAACGCCCCTGTCCAGACTGGCTACGCTACCATCCGAGGTTCCTTCCGCCTTCCATCCTGTTCAAAATCCATAAATGTTCGCATATTTCATTATCATGGATGTGCGCCCAGCTTAATGAGGTGCAACAGCTTGCTTCATGTGTAGAAGTGTGGAAGTGTGGATGCTTGGAACCAGACCGTGCGCATGCAC
>SKYW01000166.1 GCA_007127695.1 Balneolales bacterium
CTTTTTCTGATGCGCTTCACCGATTTTTTTGAATTCTTCAGGTGTCATTTTGTATCATTCTCCCAATTCTGTCTACGACAATTTCCGGTGTAACTTGTCCGGCAATTTCCCCGTCCAGGACAATCGCCGGTGATAATCCGCAGGAACCGATGCAGCGTGCGGTGAGCAGAGACAACATGTTGTCTTCAGTGGTATCGCCATCCTCAACGCCAAAATTTTTCTTAATGGCAGAAAGGATCGCCGGCACCCCCTTGATATAACATGCCGTTCCCGTGCAGAGCACCGCGGTGTGCTCGCCCTGGGGTTTCAAGGTGAAGAAGTGGTAAAAAGTTGCCACACCGTAGATTTTGCTTAGCGGCACCCGCAATGCCTCAGAGACGTACTTCAAATTTTCGTCATCAAGGTATCCGTATACCTCCTGCACGGTGTGCAGTGTTTCGATGAGGGCATACGTTGAGTGACCGTACCTGCGCATGGTGGCATCGACAAGCTTTCTGCGCTTGTCTTTACTCGCAGATTTATTCATGGAGTGTACTCCTGTGGTTGTTTCTGTAATTAAATATTTTCAATAAGAGATAGTTGCGGTATCAATATTTGATGCCTAAGTATACCATTTTTATTGTGAATTCCTGATGAATATTTCCTTTTGTAACCGCTTTTCCGGGTCAGAAAACCCACAGACAATGCCATTGCGCGGAAACTGAGTATCTTATCCACTGATCCCGGATTCGCTTTTTCCTGTGATTCACATGAAACGAACATGACAGCCACCGGCTGACACACATGAGCATGATTACATCCTGTCATGTGAGTTCATTCTGACTTTATGAATTTAAATTGATGTAAACAGATCAAATGCCACAAAACGGAGTGTTCCCATGTCCCGATCCACCAGATACACCAAAAAAAAGTTCGGCCTGCCCCCCGGAAGCCTGGTATTCACCGGCAGAAAAAAAACAGAACAGCTTCAAATCAGTGTGATGGACTATGGTCCGGAACAGCTGGAGGAGTCGCAATCCCGCGACATCACTTCCTGTTTCCCGTTCCGCGACACTTCCGCGACCTCGTGGATTACCATCACGGGGCTTCATGAAACGGAAAAAATCGATGCCCTGGCAAAGCACTTCGGAATCCATCCCCTGATCTCGGAAGATATTCTCAACATCCATCAGCGACCCAAGGTGGAGGTGTTTGACGACTATATTTTCATCACCCTGAAGATCCTGGATTTCGAAAAAGACACCCGCCACGTCGGCATCGACCAGGTCAGCCTTATTCTCGGGAGCGGCTACGTACTCCTGTTCCAGGAGCAGCAGGAATCCCTGTTTGAGCCTCTGCGCAAGAGGATCCGCGAAAGCAAGGGACGTATCCGCAAGATGAACTCCGACTATCTGCTGTATGCCATCCTGGACATCATCGTTGACCACTACTTCGTCAATCTGGAGCAGATCAGCGGCCACATCGAGACCATCGAAAAACAGCTCATGACGGAACCGGATCCGAAAACGCTCAACGAGATCTACCGCCTCAAGCGGGAGGTCCTGTTCCTGCGCAAATCGGTCTGGCCGCTGCGCGAGGCGATCAGCCGGCTGGAAAAATCGGAGTCCCCGCTCATGACGGAGAAGATCACCCCCTATCTGCGCGACCTGTACGACCACACTATCCAGGCCATTGACAGCGTGGAAACCAATCGCGACCTGCTCTCCGGCATGCTGGATCTCTATCTCTCGAGCGTGAGCAACCGGATGAACCAGGTCATGAAAATGCTGACCATCATCGCCACCATCTTCATTCCGCTCACCTTCATCGTCGGCATCTACGGAATGAACTTCGAGAACATGCCCGAGCTGGAATGGCGCTATGCCTATTTTGTGGTCCTGGGTTTCATGTTCACCATTGCCGTGGGCATGCTGGCCTGGTTCCGAAGGAAAGGGTGGATGTGACCCGCGTCACTCCACATCGAAATCAAAAAAGGTATCCGGCCAGGGCTCGTCGGCCAGGCGATAGTGCCACCATTCGCGAGAGTAGGGCAGGAACCCGTGGCGTACCATTGTTTCTTTCAGGAGGATGCGGTTGGCGGCCTGCTCCGGGGTGACCAGGTCGGAGTTATGGTGTGATGGCGGACCGAACAGGTCGAACCCGCTTCCCATGTCGATTTCCCCGCCCGTTTCCAGATCGTACAGTGAGAGGTCGATGGTGCTGCCTCGTGTGTGTCCGGACCGCTCGGCGATGTACCCTTTCACGAACAGGTCGGCCTTGTCAACCTCGGGATAGTATTTCGCCTTCGTCAGCGTATCCGCCGGATCGCGGGCCCAGCGCACAAAATGGTCCACCGCTTTCTGCGGACGATAGCCGTCGAACACCACAATCCCGTATCCCTGCTCGCGCAGCTCATCCGCCGCCTTCTTCAGGGCCTCGAGCGCCTCGTCGGTGAGGATGGCCACCGGTGCCAGGTACCCGTCCACCGGTGCACCGATGAAATTGTCTTCGGTGTAATACCGGATGTCGTATTTCGCATCGGGGATGGCCTCATGGACGTATCCGAAGCCTTCGGGAATCTGTTTATCTTCGTTGTTACAGGTGCTCATTGTGATTGCAAATATAAACAGTAACATAAAAATCAGGCAGTGTTTCATGGATATGGTTGGTTAGGTGTGTAACGCCAGTTCCCACAGCTCGACGTGTTCTTCTTTTCTGTGATCTCTTCTCCTGGTTTTTC
>SKYW01000091.1 GCA_007127695.1 Balneolales bacterium
GAAAAAAAGCGCCTCATTACATACTCGATAATATTTCCAGGCTTGTTGCTGCATATTACTCTTACCGGCCCGATCCGGGGAACCCGGGCCACCAGGTGCAGTTCGGCACTTCCGGGCACCGAGGCTCCTCAGTGAAACGCACGTTCAATGAGGAGCACATCCTGGCCATATCACAGGCACTGGCAGATTATCGCAGGGAAGCCGGCATCCGTGGAACGCTCTTTATCGGAATAGACACCCATGCCCTTTCCGAACCGGCCCTTATAACCGCTATCGAGGTGTTCGCAGCCAACGATGTGACGGTCGGCTACCAGCAGGGTTTCGGTTACACCCCCACCCCTGCCATTTCCCATGCCATTTTGGGATGCAACCGAGCCCAGGATGAGTACAAGTGTGACGGGATCGTCATCACACCGTCCCACAATCCCCCGGGCGACGGCGGTTTCAAGTACAACCCGCCTTCTGGCGGTCCGGCCGGCACCGATATCACAAAAAAGATCCAGAATGCGGCAAACCAGATTATGGCGGACGGGTGCCGCGATGTGAAACGCATCCCGTTCGAAAGGGCGCTCAAGATGGACAACATCATGGCGACCGATTTCGTGATGCCGTACGTAAAGGAGCTGGACCGGGTGATCGACATGGAAGCCATCCGCAGGGCCGGCCTGCGCATCGGGGTGGATCCCATGGGCGGCGCCGGGGTGGCGTATTGGGACCCGATCGCACGCACCTATGACCTGAACATTGAAGTGGTCAACCCGGACACCGATCCGCGTTTTGCGTTCATGACGGTGGACAAGGACGGCAAGATCCGCATGGATTGCTCCTCCCCGTACGCCATGGCCAGCCTGATCGGCCTCAAGGACCGGTTCGACATCGCCTTCGGCAACGACCCCGACTTTGACCGCCACGGCATTGTCACGCCCACCGCGGGCCTGATGAATCCCAACCACTATTTGTCGGTCGCCATCCACTATCTCTTCCAGAACCGCCCGAAATGGCGGCCGGATGCCGCCGTCGGCAAGACTCTGGTGTCCAGCAGCATGATCGATCGTGTGGCCAAAGCGCTGGACCGCAAGCTGGCCGAGGTCCCGGTGGGATTCAAATGGTTTGTGGATGGTCTTCTGGACGGATCCTACGGTTTTGGCGGGGAGGAAAGCGCCGGTGCCTCCTTCCTGCGTTTCGACGGAACGGCATGGTCCACCGACAAGGATGGCATCATACTGAACCTGCTGGCCGCCGAGATCACCGCAAAAACGGGTAAGAACCCCTCAGAGCACTACGCCGATCTGGAGAAAAAACACGGCAGTCCCGTTTACGACCGCATTGACGCACCCGCCACCCCGGACGAGAAACAGATCCTGGCAAACCTGTCACCCGAACAGGTTAAGGCGGACGAGATGGCCGGTGAGCCCATCCTCAAGAAACTTACGCGTGCTCCGGGCAATGATGCGGCGATCGGCGGGCTGAAAGTGGAGACCCAAAATGGCTGGTTTGCAGCGCGTCCGTCCGGAACCGAGGACATCTACAAAATCTACGCTGAGAGCTTTATCGGCAAAGACCACCTGAAAAGAATTCAGGAGGAAGCCGTGGCCATCGTCAAGGAGGCGCTTTCAAGCTGAATTGCGGGATGTTCATAGCCCAACAGGCGCAGGGCGTTGAGCACCACCACCAGGGTGGAGCCTTCGTGCAGCAGCACGGCGATGCCGATGCCGGCGTATCCGAACAGCACAAAAGGCACCAGGAACGCGATCATCCCGAGACTGATGAAGATGTTTTGCCGGATGATCTTCCGGGTCTGCCGGCTCAGTCCCAGTGCCACCGGCAGCTTGGTCAGGTCATCGGCCATCAGGGCTACGTCGGCGGTTTCCAGGGCGACATCGGATCCGGCCGCGCCCATCGCGATACCCACCGTGGCATGGGCCATTGCAGGGGCATCGTTTACGCCGTCACCGACCATGGCCACTTCGTTCTCCTCATCCAGAAGCTTGCGGATGGCATCCACTTTGTGCTCGGGAAGCAGATCGCCCCAGGATTCATCCACCCCGATCTGTGCCCCGATACTATCGGCCACGCGCTGATGGTCACCGGAGATCATGATCAACCGGGCGATACCCATATCACGCAAGGCGCGGATGACGCCCAGGGCATCGGGACGGGGGATGTCCATCAGGGCAATAATGCCGGCAAATTCCTCCTCTTCCTGTACCAGCATGGCGGTGCGCCCCTGCTCATGCAGGTCATCGAGCCGGGCACGGATATCATCCGGAATAGAACCGTCAAATAACTTCATCTGCCCGATGGCCACCCTTTTCCCGCCAACCGTGCCTGTGATGCCCTTGCCGGTTACCATCTTAATATCTGTTGCGGTCAGGGGTGCTTGCCCGTCGGTCCACTCCCCGCCGCCGCGAACCACGGCCCTGGCCAGCGGATGATCGCTGAACTTCTCCACGGCCATCGCAATTTTCATGAGTCCGGCCGCATCCCGCCCGTTCAGGGGGATGACATCGGTGACCTTCGGGGTGCCTTCCGTCAGGGTTCCGGTCTTGTCGAACGCCAGTGCGCGCAGTCCGCCCAGCTGCTCGAGCGGACGGCCGCCCTTGACCAGCACGCCAAGCCGCGCAGCGCGGGCCACGCCGCTCAGAATGGCACTCGGGGTGGATATGGCCAGGGCGCAGGGACTGGCCGCCACCAGCACGGCCATGGCACGGTAGAAGGAATCGCCAAACGGTTCATCGATCACCAGCCAGGCGAAGTGAAGCAGAGCGACAAAAACCAGGATTACCGGGACAAACACTTTTTCAAAACGTTCGGCGAAGCGCTGGGTGGGCGACTTCTGCGTCTCGGCTTCGTTGACCATGCGGATGACCCTGGCAAGGGTACTGTCCTCGGCACGGCTGAGCACCTCCACCTCCATCAGGCTGTCGCCGTTGATCGTACCGGCAAAGATCCGGTACTCAGCACTGAGCCGGTCCTTATTTTCCCGCGCCTCTTCCCGGGACGGTACCGGTTCCTTGTCCACCGGCACGCTTTCGCCCGTAATCGGGGACTGGTCGACGCTGCTCCGTCCGGAAATCACGAAGCCGTCGGACGGAAACCGTTCACCCGGACGCACCACCAGCACGTCGCCCGGACCGAGTTCCTCTACGGGGACTTCCTTTTCGCTGTCGCCGTCACGGATCCTGGCCACTGTTGGTGCCAGCTCCGATAGCGCACGGATGGCTTTGCGCGCACGTCCCATGGCGTAGTTCTCAAGCGCATGGCCAAGACTGAACAGGAACAACAGCAATGCGCCTTCTGCCCATGCCCCCAGCATCGCGGCACCGGCGGCAGCCACCAGCATCAGAAAATCGATGTCGAACTGCTTTCTGCGCAGGCTGTAGATCATGTGCCGGAACGCGTCATATCCACCGAAGAAGTAGGCCAGCAGATAGACCGGTATGGGCCGCACCTGTTCCGGATCACCCATGACCTCGTACAGCCACGCCCCCAGCAGCAGTGCGCCGCACAGCAGGGAAAAAACCAGCTCTCTATGTTCTTTTATTTTTTTCAAATTCTCTGTTGGTACTTTCCTGGTTCAAACAATCAATTTCAATTCGCCGGGATGTATTCTGGCATCTGATCACTGTCCACCGGCAGTCATTCCGCATGGAAAACCGCGGGTCAGGCCGTCCCGGATAAAAACTGCAACATTTGGTTCGATAACCTTTTACTTTATCCCCGTAATTTAGGAATTTCAGGGATCACACTTTTCAAAGAAATTATTGTTAAAAGAATGAAAAATGAATTTTCCGCCCTTTTCGAAAAAAACCGGGAATGGGCGCAACGCATGGTGACGAAGGATCCCGATTACTTCAAGCGCCTGGCCGACCAGCAAAAACCGCAATTCCTGTGGATTGGCTGCTCCGACAGCAGGGTCCCGTCCAACCAGATAACCGATATGGATCCCGGTGAATTGTTTGTGCACCGGAACATTGCCAACATGGTGCAGCAGAGTGATCTCAACATCCTTTCGGTGCTTCAGTATTCGGTGGAGGTGCTCAAGGTGCGTCACATCATTGTGTGTGGACACTACTCCTGCGGCGGGGTGAAGGCCTCGCTGGATGCGACCGATCACGGTCTCGTCGACAACTGGATCCGGCCCATCAAGCAGATATACGAAGACCATCTGGATGAGTTCGAGGGCTTGAGCGAATCGGAGATCGTCAACAAACTGTGCGAGTGGAATGTCCGCGAGCAGGTCAGGAATGTTGCCAGGAGCACCATTGTGCAGAAAGCCTGGCGCAGCGGGCAGCCGCTCTCCGTTCATGGTGTTATCTACAGCATCAAGGACGGAAAACTGATGGATATGGAGTGCAGCATCAGCGATCCTGCCCAGCTGCCATCGATATACCACATCCGCTGAGAATATTTTTCTTGCATGAAACGCAGGATTTCTCTATCTCTATGCGACTTGTACATGCTCGACCGGACCATGCGTCCCGTGGACCGGGTCCAGCACCCGACACACCTGCAATCCCATTCCATGTTCTAACTGACACATTATGAGCGACAACAACCAACCAGGTATTTTAGGCCGGTTTTTGGATGTCATCGAACGGGCCGGAAACAAGCTGCCCGACCCCGCCATCCTGTTCTTCCTTTTGATGATTTTCGTGTGGATACTGTCCGCCATCATGGCGCCGTTCGACTTCGGCGAGACCGATCCGCGCACAGGCGAAACCCTCCGCGTGATCAACCTGCTTTCGGGTGGACAGATGGCCATGTTCCTGGCCAATATGACCAATACGTTCATCACGTTCGCGCCGCTGGGGATCGTTCTTCTGGCCATGCTCGGTGTCGGTGCGGCGGAACATTCGGGCTACATCAACGCCGGGCTCAAATACGTACTTGGTTTCACTCCCAAGTCGCTGCTCACACCGATGCTCATTATGGTCGCCATTGTAAGCCACACCGCGGCCGACGCCGGCTATGTGCTGGTGATACCGCTGGGCGGGGTCATTTTCTATGCGGCCGGGCGACATCCGCTGGCCGGTATCGCCGCCGCCTTTGCCGGGGTCTCGGGCGGCTTCAGCGCCAACTTCATCCCGTCGGGCATCGATCCGCTGCTCCAGGGCTTCACGCAGACGGCCGCCCAGATCATGCAGCCCGACATGCTGATCAACCCGCTCAATAACTATTTCTTCACGGCCATATCCAGCATATTGATCATCAGTATCGGCTGGTGGATTACGGACCGGATCGTGGAGCCGCGCCTGGCCAAGACGGTAGTGGACGGCGACCAGGACGAGCTGCCGCAGATGGAAAAGCTCGAAAAGCATGAAATAAAAGCCTTCTGGGTGGCGACTACGGTCATGCTCGTTGGAATTGTGGCACTGTTCCTGTGGACCATCCCCGCCGACTCCCCCATGCGCTCTCCCGATGGCGAAGTCACCGCGTTTGATGCGCCGATCATGATGTCCATCGTCCCGCTGATTTTCCTTCTTTTCGTGATCCCTGGCGTCATCTACGGATTCCTCGCCGGAACGTTCAAGAGCTCGCAGGATGCGGTTAGCAGCATGAGCAAAGCGATGAGCAGCATGTCGTACTACATCGTCATGGCCTTTTTCTGCGCCCTGTTCATCGACGCATTCAGCAAATCCAATATCGGTATCCTTATTGCGCTCAAGGGGGCCAATTTCCTGCAGAGCCTGGCCATGCCGGGGGCGCTGACCATCGTGGGCATCATCCTGCTGACCGCCGTGGTGAACCTGCTGGTCGGATCGGCGTCGGCCAAGTGGGCGCTCATCAGCCCCATCTTTGTCCCGATGCTCATGGGCATCGGCATCTCACCCGACCTCACACAGGCCGCATACCGTGTGGGTGACTCCGTGTCCAACATCATCACCCCGCTGCTGCCGTACTTCCCGCTGGTGGTGGTCTTCTGTCAGAGGTACGTGAAAAATACCGGTATCGGGACCCTGGTCTCCATGATGCTTCCGTATTTCTTCATATTCCTGGTGACCTGGACCATCTTCCTGCTGCTATACTGGTTCATCGGGATACCGCTCGGGCTCCAGTCATCTTATACTTTCCCCTGAGCGTGAGTTGCTGCTGATATGGGCCGTTACCAACAGCTTACCGATTCGGACCGGTATCAACGGCTTGCCGGTGCCGGCCAGTGCTTTTTTTTTGGCCAATGCGAGCCGATATCAACGGCTTGCCGATGCGGGTGGCGCTGTCAGGATTTCTTTCCGGTCCGGTGCCTGAACTATCGGACCGCTATCATGCGCAGCCGGAGCGGATTCCGTATATTGTCACGCTAATTCACTATCCACTACCTGAGGTGCAATAATGAAGAATACCGTGAAACTCATACTGTTTTTTTTCGTGATCGCTGTGGGTCTTGGCACCCTCCTATCCTGCGGGAACAGCGAGGAACTGGAACGGCTGCAGCACGTCAATGCCGACCTGCGCAGCCAGAACCGTCAACTTCAACAACAGGTGAACACATTGAAAGAAAAAGAAGAACAGCTCGCCTTCCTGTCAGCACAGATGCAGGACACAAAGGCACGAATCCACACCAATCACGGTACTATTGAGGTCACGTTTCTGTCCGACCTTGCCCCCATCCACGCCTTCAATTTCATTACGCGTGCAGAAAGCGGCTTCTACGACGGGACGAAATTCCACCGCGTCATTCCCGGATTCATGATCCAGGGCGGGGATCCCAACTCCCGCGGTGACGATCGCCAGCTCTACGGTCAGGGCGGACCCATCGTGTCCATCCCGCATGAATTCAACCGGACATCCCACGAACCGGGCGTGCTCTCCATGGCCCGCACGGCCGACAAAAGGGCCGGGGCGGGATCGCAGTTCTTCATCATGCACGGGCGTTCCTCAGGCCTGGACAACGAATACACCGCTTTCGGGCGGGTTACTTCCGGGATGGATGTGGTCGATGCCATCGCCAATGTGCCAACCAGTCCGCAATTCCGCGACCAGCCGGTGGATCATGTGGTCATTGAACGTGTAGAAGTCTACCGCTGAAGTTGACGGCTGCCTTTGCAGTTGAAATCCATCGCGGAAGAAGTGCCTGAAAAGCTTCCTCCCATTACTGAAAACCCGCAATGTCCATGCCTCGATCCGTTCCTTTTTTATTCCTCTTGTGGATTTTCATCGTCATGGGCTGCGGGCCGGTCCGCGACCCGCTTCCTGAGGGTTTCGACATCCAGGGCCACCGTGGAGCGATGGGACTTAAACCGGAGAACACGCTGGCAAGCTTTTACAAGGCGGTGGATCTGGGTGTTACGACCATTGAATTTGACCTGGCTGTCTCCAACGAGCACAAACTGGTCATTTCGCACGAACCCTGGTTCCGCGCCAATATCTGCCTGCAGCCGGACGGGTCGCCGATCCCCCGGGACCAGGAGCGCTCATTCCGTCTGTACGAAATGGCCTATGAGACCATTGAACAGTTTGATTGCGGTTCATTGCAGCACCCATCCCATCCCGATCAGCAAACCATGTTTGCGGTGAAGCCGCTGATGACCGAGGCGATCGAAGCGGTCGATGAATACGTCCACTCACAGGGATTGCCGCCCATCGGATACAACATTGAAATAAAAAGCGATCCGGCATGGGATGACATTTTAACCCCTGAACCGGCGGTATTTGCACGGCTGCTCAACGAGGAGCTGCTGGCCATGGAAGACCGGCTTGACACGCCCCTGCTGGACCGGGTATCGGTCCAGTCCTTTGACCCGAGACCCCTGCATGCCCTGCGTGCGATTGCCCCCACCATACCCATTGCCATCCTGACCTACACGGAGGGCTCTGTTGACGATCATCTGCGGTTTTTCGGCTTTGAACCGGAAATTTACTCTCCAAACTTTGGCCTGATCACAGCCGAACACATACACAGGGCCCATGAGATGGGGATGCGTATCATCCCCTGGACGGTGAACCAGAAGGAGGATATGCAACAGCTGGTGGAACTCGGAGTTGACGGGCTGATCACCGACTATCCCGACCGGTTCAACGAGCTGTATCAGCGTCGCTGAAAACCATGCTGTTCCTTGACTCTGAAAACCACGCTATTCCTTGGGAGCGCGTCGGGCATCGATAAAAGATTTGATCCCAAGAACCAGGTAACCGATGCTGAGAATCGCCATCAGTGCGCGCACACTGGCCGCTATGATGTTGACCTCGTGATTCCCGCCCATCCAGGAAATCACATCCAGGATACCCGTGAAGGTTCCGATGATGGCGAGGAGCGCCAGCAATTGGGCCAGATGCATGGCGATCATGCGCCGTGCTTCGTTTTCGCCAACAACTCCGAGGAAATAAAAAACGGCTCCGTAAACCGCCGGTATCAATGCGGTAAGGCTGGCCATTCCGGTTGCAAAATATCCGATGAGCCCGAGCAGCACGAGCAGTATTCCAAAAAATTTTGTAGTCTGGGTCATAGCAGATTATTACGTATGCGATAAGTTAAATGTGATAAACGGGTTGGGTCTGTACAGGACCTGCTCAGCGAAAAGTAACAAACGGACAGTCACCACCATTCACCCAATGTATCCGGCACGATCTCCCCGGTCGGTGTGATCCGCTCACCCTCGCGCGGCGGGCTTGTCGGAAAATCACTGATCGAGATATTGGGGTCGCGGTCATGCGGCACATAGTGACTGTGGTTTCCATGCGGTACTTCGCGGTATGGTTTGGAGTCAAATACCCCGAGAGAGTCGGCTACCACCAGGCCGGCAAGCAGCAGTGCAAATATGCCAAAAAAAATGCGGATTTTTTTTCGGGAAAACATGTCAAATAAGGGAGTTGTTACGAAACAGTCCGGCTGATCCCGGAAGGATAAAAGAAAAAGCCAATCACGACACGGCGACCGGTGCAAGACCCGGAATGCCGTCCAGGTGGCATGATTTCCCCAAGATATGACAATTTGTCCATATCCGACAGATAACCGCAGAAAATAGTGCCCCGACGCGGGTATCTGCCGGACAGGTACCCGCGGATCAGATTCCCGCGGATAGAAGAGCGGCTTCGCTTTCCATGCCGAGGCGATCCACTGATGTAACGGCAACGGAGTTGAGAGCGTAACCCTCGTGCTCCGGATCCAGCCTCACCTGCTGGCGCCATCCCGGCAGGATTGTCGTCTGCCAACGGTCGCCATAGCGCTTTTTGACCACATATAGCCACGCCTCTTCACCGGCGGGAGATATTACCAGATGCGGTTCGTTCAGGATGGTCACAACTTCTACGGCCGGTCTTTGCGGTTTTCTGTCGGACAGCCATTCCGTTGACGGCACCAGGGCCGGTTCACGGTACAGGTGCATCAGGGAGTCGACCAGGTTCTCCGGGTTCATCATCAGCACGCGCATGCTGAAGTGGATGTTGCCGGTCGTGGCCTCTGAAGCACGGGTCAGTTCGATCTGTCCGGTAATTTCGGATACGGGCCAGGTTTCGGAGCCATATCCAACCCGGTTGGTGAAATTGCCCGGCCAGAAATGGCGGCCTTCGTGGTTCTGCTCATGCCACCAGTCCACCAGCACCTGGTATTTCTGTCCCTCCTGCTCCATCGGCCAGTACAGCTGCGGGGCAAAATAGTCCAGCCAACCGTTCACGAACCATTTTTTGGCATCGGCATAGATCTGCTCATAGGCATCAAATCCCTGGATTTCGTCGCCCTGGTGGTCGGGACGCCAGAGTCCGATGGGGCTGACGCCGAACCGCACCATGGGATCTTCCTCCCTGATCACCTCGTGCAAACGCTTCATGAAGGTGTCGACATTCCGGCGGCGCCAGTCGCCGCGGTCGATGGGTCCGTGCTTTGCCACATAGGCGGCATAAGAGGCGCTGTCGGGAAAATCGATCAGGTCGCCGTCGGCATCGCGCTCGCGGTAGGGATAGAAATAGTCATCCACATGGATGGCGTCCACATCGTAGCGGCGGATGATGTCCCGGACTACATTGAGCGACCACTCGTGGGCGTCGGGATGACCCGGGTCCATCCACAGGTGCCGGCCGTATTCGACGACCAGCTCCGGACGCAGTCTGCTCAGGTGATTGTCAGCCAGTTCTCCACGGGCGGACGGGTGCCGCGAGCGGAACGGATTGATCCATGCGTGCAGCTCAAGTCCCCTTTTGTGCGCTTCCTCGATGGCAAAGGCCAGGGGATCGTAAAACGGCTCGGGTGCCTTGCCCTGTTCGCCTGTCAGATACTCCGACCACGGCTCATGGTTCGAAGCATACAACGCATCGGTGGCTGTCCGCACCTGGAAAATGACCGTATTCATGTTGAGCATGGCGATACGGTCGAACATGGCGCGCAGTTCTGCTTTCTGCTCGTGTACCGGGATGCCACGCTCCGAAGGCCAGTCAATGTTGGATACGGTGGCGATCCAGACCGCGCGAAGTTCGCGCGGGGTTTCAGGGA
>SKYW01000074.1 GCA_007127695.1 Balneolales bacterium
CCACATCAATTCCCCGGGACATGACATCGGTGGCGACGATGATCCGGTATTCGCCTTTACGGAAGCTTTCCAGTGCTTTTTCCCGCTCTGCCTGTGACCGGTCGCCATGGATGCTGGTCACGTTTGCTCCCTTTTTCCTGAGTTCCCGGGTCAGTTTGTCGACGGCCCTTTTGGTGGACATGAAAATGATGGCCGATGCCCACTGCTCTTTTTCAAAAAGATGGAGCACAAGCGGAAGCTTGTCGCTCTCTTCCACGTAATACATCCCCTGGGTAACGCCTTCTGCCGCCATGTTGGGCGGGGCCATATTGACCCGCTCGGGGTTGTCCATCATCTTTCTGGCCAGCTGTTCGATTTTCGGCGGGATGGTAGCCGAAAAGAGCAGTGTCTGGCGTTGCTTTGGGAGTTTGCTTACGATCTGCGTGATATCGGGGATGAAGCCCATATCCAGCATGCGGTCGGCTTCGTCCAGGATCAGAAAATCAAGATTGCTGAAATCGATATCATGTATCCTGATATGATCGAGCAATCTTCCGGGTGTCGCAACGATGATGTTGGTGCCCCGGTTGAGCGCTTTTTCCTGGCGCGACCAATCGTCGCCGCCATAGACTTTTGCGGTTGAAAGACCGGTGTGATAGCCGATCGCGAAAAAGGCCTCGTCAACCTGACTGGCAAGTTCGCGTGTGGGTGTTATCACCAGTGCGCGAATGCCTTCCTGACTGTTCTTTTTCTTTTCAAGAAGATTGTGCAGGATCGGGATGGCAAACGCCGCTGTCTTGCCGGTGCCTGTCTGTGCGGAGGCCAGAACATCCCGGCCTTCCATAATCAGTGGAACACATGCTTCCTGGATCGGGGTGGGCTTTTCAAAACCCATGTCCCTCAACCCATCTAATACCTCGTCCTGGAGGTTGAATTTATCAAATGACAAAATATGTGCTATGTTTAAAAATAGTGGCTTATTCCAGTGTAATAAGCTATTGACTTAATCGAGGTAATATACAAAAAATTGCGGTCAATCGTAAGTACTCCGGGAAGAGGGTGCGCGTACAAGCTCTTTGGAAATGGCAATGGGATATCCTTTGTAACGAAGCAGTGCCCATGTCATGGCTATCAACAACAGCACGCCTATGACGCCCAGGATGCCGCCTTCCGGACCAAATCGCCCGCCGGTCCAGATTTCCGGTCCGGTCGCCTCAAACTGAAGCACGGACTGGCGGAACCGGATACCGCTCACCGGCAAGCCGTACAAGGCACCCTGAACGACATTCCAGGCAAAATGGAGCCCAACCGAGAGCCCAAGTTGTCCGGTTGCCACGTAAGGCAGCGCCAGCATGGCACCTGCAAGGAAAATCACCACGACTCCAAGCAAAGTGACATTTGGATTTCCAATATGCAGGAATCCAAAAGCGAGTGACGAAATAGCGATGGCGATGAGTCCGGCGGCATTTCGATTTTTCCCGTTGTAAAAACCCTCTGTAAGATTCCTGAGCTGGTATCCACGCGACCAGAGCTCCTCATAAAAGCCTACAACGGCCATGGCAAGCACATATCCACCCAGCAGTGTAACGAAATTTCGTTGCGATGAACGGTTCCAGCCGAAGCCGGTGAATTCAATCCATCCCATCAGCCACTGGAAGAAGACGATGAGTGACATCACGAGTGTCGCCATCAGGAATCCGGTCAGGCAGTCACGCCACCATTGCGCATCCACCCGGAGGCCGAAATCTTTGATGGGACGCTTGTCAAATGCCATTCCGGCAATCCAGACGGACAGGGTAACGGCCATGCCAAAAGCGATGATCTGCAGGTTCTGTCCGCCAAGTTGCGAGGCGACGAGCGAAAGGGGGATGTAGAGCAGCAGGGCCAGGACCAGCTGCATGAGAAGCCGCCATCCAGCGCGGATGCGGCCGTCCGGTGAGACGAATATGGTATTAAACAATTCCATGGGGTAACCAATCAATCAAAAATGGTGTATCTTGTCGACTTGAGAACGACAGCCTGACGGTGAGGGTTTACCGTTTTGGACACACAAACTTTTCAGTACCACAGAACGAATCTGTCATCATGTGCGGAAGATACACGCTTTATTCGGATAAAAAAGCCATTGAGGACCAGTTTGAGGTTGCCATTGCGGACGATGATCTTATCCGTCCCGACTACAATGCGGCGCCGGGCACGGTACGTCCCGTAGTTCTTATCAAGGGCACGCAGGAACGTGCTTTTGGAGCACTCAAATGGGGACTGGTCCCGTCATTTGTCACGGATCTTTCGGACTGGAAGCCCCTTGTCAACGCCCGCAGTGAAACTGTCAATGAAAAACCCTCTTTCAGGAAGGCATTTCAGAGAAAACGCTGTATTGTGCCTGCCAACGGTTTTTACGAGTGGAAGGACTTTGGGGGCGGCAGGAAAATCCCTTTCTACATTCGCCTGCTCGATCAGGATCTGTTCGGCATGGCCGGCATCCATGAGACGCACAGGGACGGGGATGGAAACGAGCTGCACACGTTTGCCATACTGACGACGGAAGCCAACGAACTTATGCAACCGCTGCACGACCGCATGCCGGTGATCCTTCGCGAGGATGACTACAATGTCTGGTTGAATCCTGTTCAACCAAGGCCTGAAATGCTGCAATCGCTGCTCACCCCCTATCCAACCGAAAACATGTCCACGTACAAGGTGAGTACGGATGTCAACA
>SKYW01000174.1 GCA_007127695.1 Balneolales bacterium
ACCCAAACAGACAAGATAAAAAAACTGCAGCAAAACAGCAGAACGGAAAAAAAACAAGCCCCGGCACCTGTCCCCTCATCACGAGAGAACGGGCCCGGGGCCTTCTTTATGGCTGAATTGCTAATCGCTTGTCAATCCATGACGTATGGATGCGTGTCACTCTTTCTTCTTGTCCTTCTCATCGTCATCGTCATCAACGACTTCGAACTCCGCATCCACAGTATCGCTGTCGGTGCCGGATTCACCGGAGGCCTGCTCGCCAGCTTCCCCGGCTTCGCCACCCTGCGCATCCTGCTGCGCCTGCTGTGTCGCCTGATAGAGTTCGGCCGATGCATCGGACCAGGCTTTGTTGAGCGTTTCCATTGCCGCTTCCAGCTCCTCGGTCTTCTCCTCCTTGTGGAGTTTCTCGAGGTTTTCAAGCGCCTGCTGGATGTTGCTCTTGTTGCTTTCGGAGAGCTTGTCCCCGTACTCATCCAGCTGCTTCTTCGTGGAGAAGACGAGGCCGTCGGCCTTGTTGAGCAGCTCTACTTTCTCGCGGAGACGCTTGTCCTCTTCGGCATGCTCCTCGGCCGCATTCTTCATCTTTTCGATTTCGTCATCGGACAGACCCGAGCTGGCTTCGATGCGGATGCTCTGCTCTTTGCCGGTTCCCTTGTCCTTGGCACTTACACTGAGCACCCCATTGGCGTCAATGTCAAAGGTCACCTCAATCTGAGGGATGCCGCGGGGCGCCGGTGGTATGCCGTCAAGATGGAAACGTCCGAGCGTCCGGTTGTCCTGCGCCTTGACACGCTCACCCTGCAGCACATGGATCTCCACGCTCGACTGGCTGTCCGCCGCCGTGGAGAACACTTCCGTCTTGCTCGTAGGGATGGTCGTGTTGGCCTCGATGAGCCGGGTCATCACGCCGCCAAGGGTCTCGATACCCAGTGTCAGCGGGTTCACATCCAGCAGTACCACATCTTTCACGTCACCGGAGAAGACACCTCCCTGGATGGCCGCGCCGATGGCAACAACCTCGTCGGGATTCACACCCTTGCTGGGCTCTTTCTCAAAGAACTCCTTGACCACTTCCTGGATTTTCGGGATCCGCGTGGATCCACCCACCAGGATCACCTGGTCAATCTCGGATTTTTTCAGCTTCGCACCCTTGAGCGCTTTCTCACAGGGTTTGAGCGTGCGCTGGACAAGGTCTTCCACAAGCTGCTCGAACTTGGAGCGGGTAATGTCGATGCTCAGGTGCCTGGGACCGGAACTGTCCGCCGTGATGAACGGCAGGTTCACGTTGGTCTTCTGGGAGCTTGAAAGCTCAACCTTGGCCTTTTCGGCAGCATCCCGCAGACGCTGAAGCGCCATGGGATCCTTTTTCAGGTCGATGCCGTCACTTTTCCTGAACTCGTCCACCAGATAATTCAGTATCCGGCTGTCAAAGTCATCACCGCCAAGGTGCGTGTCCCCGTCGGTCGACTTCACCTCGAACACCCCGTCACCCAGTTCCAGGATGGAGATGTCAAACGTTCCGCCGCCAAGGTCAAAGACCGCAATGGTCATGCTCTTGTCTTTCTTGTCGAGACCGTATGCCAGCGAGGCGGCTGTCGGCTCGTTGATGATACGCTTGACATCCAGACCGGCAATTTTTCCGGCTTCCTGGGTTGCCTTGCGCTGGGCATCGTTGAAGTAGGCCGGTACGGTGATCACCGCTTCGGTCACCTTCTCGCCCAGGTACTCTTCGGCGGTCTGTTTCATTTTCTGAAGGACCATTGCCGAAATTTCCTGAGGGGCGTAGGTCCGGTCACCGACATCAACACGCGCCGTGCCGTCATCGGCTTTTACGACTTTGTAGGATATGGTTTTTTCCTCTTCCTTCACCTCGCTGTGAAGGCGGCCCATGAAGCGCTTGATGGAGGAGATTGTTTTCTCCGGGTTGGTGATGGCCTGTCGCTTGGCAGGCGCACCCACCAGCCGTTCGCCATCTTTTGAGAAAGCCACAACCGACGGTGTGGTCCGGCCGCCCTCCGAGTTCTGGATGACTACCGGCTCGTTGCCTTCCATCACCGATACACAGGAGTTTGTGGTTCCAAGGTCAATTCCAATTATTTTTCCCATAGTAATTCTGATTCTGTTTAATTCGTATTCACGTTAACTTTTTACAGTAACATTCTTTAAGTAACTGTTCCATTACTTTTGCCTCCCACAGTCGCAACAACAGTGCCATGTCTGTGAATCGATTACTTTTCTGCCGTATTGGCAGGAAACAGAGGAGCGGCTGGATCAGCGGTGTGCCAAGCTGTCCAGGTGCGACCAGAAATCCGGATAGGAGACGGAGGCGGCCTCCGCGTTGGCGATTTCCGAGCCGCCGTCGCCCATGAGTGACAGTATGGCAGCGGCCATCGCGATACGGTGATCATGGCGGCTGTCGTGACGCGCGGCGCGTACTTTCCGTCCGGGCTGGCCGTAAATGGTCAGGCCATCCTTGTGTCCCTCGACCCGGACACCACCGGCTTCCAGGACGTTCTGGATCGCATCCAGCCGGTCACTCTCCTTGTAGCGGAGCTCCCCGGCCCCGGTGATGCGGGAAACACCGTCGGCAAAAGCCATGGCCACCGCAAGGACCGGCAGCTCGTCAATGGCATTGGGTATCTCTTGTGGATGTATCTCTGCCGGCGTCAGGCGGGCCGACCGGACCCG
>SKYW01000205.1 GCA_007127695.1 Balneolales bacterium
AGCACGAAATCGACTTCAAGGCGCCCTGGCGCCGCGTGCCGATGCTCGAGGCGATCGCCGAGGAGACGGGCAGGGACCTGTCGGGCATGAGCGGGGACGAGATCCGCCAGACGGCCCATGACCTGGGCGTGCCGGTGGACAAGACCATGGGCAAGGGCAAGCTTATCGACGAGATCTTCGGCGAATGCGTCGAGGACAAGCTCATCCAGCCCACCTTCATCACCGACTACCCAATCGAAATGAGCCCCCTCGCCAAAAAACACCGCTCCAAAGAGGGGCTGGTCGAGCGCTTCGAGCTGATCTGCAACGGCAAGGAACTGTGCAACGCGTTTTCCGAGCTCAACGACCCGGTGGACCAGCGCCAGCGGCTTGAGGAGCAGGCCCGGCTGCGTTCGGCCGGCGATGAGGAGGCGATGGTCGTCGACGACGACTTCCTGAAGTCCCTTGAATACGGCATGCCACCCACGGCCGGACTTGGTATCGGCATCGACCGGCTCGCCATGATCCTCACCAACCAGGAATCCATCCGCGATGTGCTCTTCTTCCCGCATATGAGACCGGAGTGACACGTTAGTTCCCTATGAACTTTACATGGTTTCTCGCATACCGGTACTTTCGCGGCCGCACCACCGGCAGCTCTTTCCTGTCCTTCATCAAGATCATGGCCGTGGCCGGTGTGGCCATCGGCGCGGCGGGACTGCTCATCGCCCTTTCGATCGTGCACGGGTTCAAGTCCGTCATCCAGGAGAAAATCCTCGGGTACGGCACCCACATATCCATTATGACCTTCACCGAGGATCCGCTCTACCGCGGCGACACGCTCACCGTCTACCTGCACACCCTTCCCGGGGTGGATGCGGCCCAGCCGGTAATCTACTCCCAGGCCATGGTGCAGACGCGCGACTTTGTCGAAGGCAGTTTTGTCAAGGGGGTGGATGCGGACGGCGACCTTTCCAACATTCGGCAGTACATAAGCGAAGGCGAATATTTTCTGGGAAGGAACGAGGACGGCCTGCCCGGAGCGGTCATCGGGGCGCGGATGGCGCGCAACCTGAATGCCTCGCCCGGCAGTGTGCTCACCATCTATGCGATCCGCGGCATGCCTTCTCCGCTCAACCTGCCACAGATACGGCAGTTCCATGTGTCGGGGATCTATCACACCGGCATCGATCAGTTCGACGATGTGCTGGTTCTGGTGGACCGGCAGTATGCCCGCGAACTGTTCGAGATCCCGTCGCCCCGGGCCACGCAGGTCGAAGTGCGCGTGGCCGACCTGGAAGAGCTGCAGCAGGTGCAGCTGATGCTCGACGACCGGCTGCCCTTCCCCTACTACACCGAAAGCATCTACCAGCGCTACCGCAACATCTTTGCCTGGATCAACCTGCAGGAACAGACCATCCCGTTCGTGATTGCGGTGATGATCATCGTGGCGGCGTTCAACCTGATCGGCACGGTGCTGATCATGGTGCTGGAGCGCACGCGCGATATCGGCATCCTCAAGACCATGGGGGCCAATGACAAAAGTGTGCGTTCCATCTTCCTCATTGAAGGGCTGATCGTGGGCGCGGCCGGACTGCTCATCGGAATATTCCTCTCGCTGGCGTTTTACATGATCCAGGACACCTGGCAGATCATTCCGCTGCCCGAGGAGAGTTACTACATGAGTTCGGCGCCGGTGCAGCCGCGCTGGTTCGATTTTGTGATTGTCAGCGTCGTGACGCTGGTGCTTTGCGCCCTGGCTTCCTGGCTGCCTGCACGGGTAGCGGCCCGGTTGAATCCGCTTTCGGTCATCTCCTACGGGCGATGAGCTCCAAATAAAGGCCGGAGCGCAAAGTCCCCGGCCTTTATGAGAATGCATGTACCGGCAGGATGTTCCGGATGCCGGCCAGCCGATGTGGTGTTCCGGATGCCGGTCCAGCCGTTACCAGAGCACATTTTGCAGGTGGCGGCCCTTGATGGTCCGGTACACCGAAAAGTCGGAATCGATACTCAGTATCTTGTCGATCCCGGAAACCTCCGATGCAATAAGCAGTGACACATCCGCCAGGTCGGAAGGCAGATCGCGGTACTTTTCCAGCAGTTCTCTTATCCGTGCCACATGCAGGCTTTCCAGCTGAAACAACGTCACGCCGCCATCCTCCACCCAGCGCAAAAAATCCACAGGCACCTGTGGATGGAAATCCAGCATATACAACACTTCTGTCATCACAGGCCAGGTTGTCACCAGGGATCCGCGAAATGTGTTCATGTATTGCAGGACTGTCCGGTGATGCGCGTCATCCCTGTCGAAGAGTGCGATCAAAGGTCCGGAGTCAACCAGCACCTGTGGCATGGATTGCGGTATGGATTCTGGCATGGATTGCGGCATGGCATCACCACTCAGTGATCATGCCTGTTATCCGTTCCCGGAATCACCCTTTCATCCTTCATGCGGCCCGATCTGCAGCCTCTTTTTTCACGGACCTTGTCCCGGATGCGCTTCTTCCTCTCCTGTGACCGCCCGGACTCCCCGCTTCGGTATTTACCAAACAGCGCTTCCCCTTTCTCGTACGATGTCTTTTCCGTTGCATGCTGCTCATAGTATGCCACCAATGCATCCTTGATCACCTGTGATCGTGATGCATTTTTTTTCCGGGCCAGGTAATCCAGCTGGCGTTCCTGTTCCTCTGTGAGCCTGAC
>SKYW01000122.1 GCA_007127695.1 Balneolales bacterium
ATACATCCATACACGATTTGCAGTCCTCCTTCGACGAAGTCGTGTTTCACATATACGGAATGCATGCACATACCGGGATTACACCACATCACCGCAATATCAGGCGGACCGCAACGGAACTACGATTTTTACACCGACATTCTGGGTCTCCGCCTTGTAAAAAAGACGGTTAACTTCGATGATCCGCAGACATGGCACCTGTATTACGGGGATGAGGCCGGCAGTCCGGGTACACTTCTTACCTTTTTTCCGTTCGAAAACGCTTCACCGGGCCGGGCAGGCACCGGAATGGCCAGCCGCATCGGATTGGCTGTCCCGGAAGACAGTTTTTCCTGGTGGGTGGACCGGATTTCCGATCGAGTAGAACGTTTTGATCCGCCTGCAGAACGATTCGGATCCCCTGTAATCACCTTTCAGGATCCGGATGGGCTTCTGCTGGAGATCATGCCGCTTCCACGAGTGTCACAGTTGCCTGGATGGTCCCACGGAGACATCCCGCAGGAACACAGCATCCGCTGTTTTGCGAATACCACATTACTGTTGGATGATGGTGCTGAGACGGCCAGGCTTCTCCAGGTCATGGGTTACGAACCGCTTGAAAAAGATGGGGTGTTCCAGAGATTTGCCGTCAAAGGTGCTCCCGCTCCCGGTGGAAGTGACGGCTCAGATCAGGGAGGTCATCCCGTATCGGCGCCCTATGTCGATTTGCACATTCAGAAAACAACCGTTGGACGTATGGGCCGTGGTACGATCCACCATGTGGCATTCCGTGCAGAGAATGAAGAGGGGCAGTTGAAATGGCGCGAAGCGTTGGCCAAAGCCGGACTGCGTCCGACTCAGGTAGTAGACCGCCAGTATTTCAACTCCATCTATTTTCACGAACCGGGCGGTGTGCTGTTTGAGCTTGCCACCGATCCGCCGGGCATGCTCATCGATGAAGACAAAAAATCGCTGGGGACCGGGATCAAACTGCCCCCCTGGTTTGAAGAAAACAGACAATGGATTGAGGAGCGTTTGCCGGAACTGAAGACGAAACCAAATACTTACTGACTTTATTCTGACTTTATCATGATTTTCGACAAGACAACCCGTCCACACGAGGGACAGCCCGTCATTGAAAAGGGCAAAGCGCTTAAGGAAGCCAAAGCCGCGGTAATTATTGTCCACGGGCGGGGAGCTACAGCCGAAAGTATTCTAACGATGGCCGATGAAATCGACCGCTCGGACGTTTCCTGGCTGGCACCCCAGGCTGCCAATTACACCTGGTACCCCTACTCCTTTCTGGCGCCTTTGGAGCAGAACGAACCCGGACTCAGCTCCGCAATTGCGTTGCTTTCAGAGGTGGTTGCCAAGGTTGAGGAGGCTGGAATCCCGAAAAACAAAATCGTGTTGGCCGGTTTTTCCCAGGGAGCCTGCCTGTCGTTGGAGTTTGCGGCCCGAAATCCTGCAAGATATGGCGGTGTGGTAGCGCTCAGCGGTGGCGTAATCGGTCCGGAACTGGACAACGAACGTTACCAGGGAGATATGGAACAAACCCCGGTGTTTCTGGGATGCAGTGATTATGACCATCACATACCGGAAGAGCGTGTCCATGAATCGGCGGATTTGTTTGAACGCCTTGGGGCACGTGTCACCAAAAAGATCTACACCGGCCTTGGGCACACCGTCAATGACGATGAGCTGAATCATTTCCGGGATATTTTGGATGAGGTCCTTGCCGGGTAGCAACCAGAAACAGGAAAACTGACACCTGACGCGGAAAGCCAGACACCAGACACTTTCAAATCCCACTCGCCATGACTGTTGCCGAACTCTTTGTACAATGCCTTGAAAAGGAAGGAGTCACCCACATTTTTGGAGTCCCGGGCGAGGAGAATGAAGGCCTGCTGTTTGCCCTGGAGGAATCATCCATCACCTTCGTTCCGTGCCGGCATGAGCAGGGTGCTGCATTTATCGCAAATGTGCACGGGCGGTTGACGGGCAAGGCGGGCGTGTGCCTGGCGACACTTGGTCCCGGAGCTACGAATCTCATCACCGGGGTGGCTGATGCCAATCTTGACAAGGCACCGCTGGTAGCCATTACGGCACAGGGTGGACTCGATCGCCTGCACCACGAAAGCCACCAGAAAATCGACATCGTAAACATGTTCCGGACGATCACCAAGTGGAACGGATCGGTCACGTCACCGGAGGTGGTCGCCGAAATGGTGTGCAAGGCATTCCGTGAAGCCGAACAGGAAAAGCCCGGTGCAACGCACATAGAGCTTTCCGAGGATGTAGCGGACACGAAAGTGGATGATACATTTGCACCCATGGAGCCTAAACGTCCGCGCCGTCCGGCTTCGGATTACAAGGCGATCCGGCAGGCGGTGGATCTGATCGGGGCGTCGCGGCGGCCGCTTGTCCTGGCCGGCAACGGGGCCATCAGGAAACTGGCAAGCAAACATCTCACCGAGTTCGTAGAGCGGCACCGTGTTCCGGTGGCTTCGACGTTCATGGGCAAGGGTGCGCTATCTGATCGTTCTGAATTGTCGCTGGGTGCCATTGGGCTCGGGTTCCGGGACTATGTGGCTGAGGCGTTTGACGAGGCGGACCTCATTATCGCCGTCGGTTACGACATTGCCGAGTATCCGCCCCAGAAATGGAACCAGGGTAAGCCAAAACGCATTATCCATATCGATTTTGATCCGGCAGAGGTCTATTCCGAGTACGATCCCGATGTGGAAGTGGTGGGTGATATATCGGCGGCTCTATGGGAGCTGAACAGGATGCACGCTGACATCGACACCGGGGACACACGTGGATCCGGCAGCTCTGGCGTCCGGAACACAGCAGCGCCAGGCGATAAGGAGGCCGGGGCCGAGGCCGAATCGGAAACGGAATCGGAATCGGAATCGAAATCGGAAACGAAATCGGAAACGAAAGCGGAAACGAAAGCGAAAGCCATGCCTGCCTCGTCCGACGCAAAAAACGGTGAACTTTTCCAGATTATGCAGAAGGGCTGGTTTGAGTCGATCCGTGACCGCATCCGGTCCGACCATGAATTGTTCCGCCCTGCCCCAGATGAAACGCTGACGGTCCCGACGGCACTCCATATCATCCGGAAGGTGATGGCGGATGACGGGTTGCTCATCAGCGATGTCGGCACCCACAAAATGTGGATCGCGCGCAATTTTGCCACCTACTGTCCGAACGGATGCATCATCAGCAACGGATTGGCCAGCATGGGAATCGCGTTGCCCGGAGCCATAGCCGCATCCATCAACCAGCCTGACCGGCAGATCGTGGCGGCAATGGGTGATGGCGGGTTCCTGATGAACGCACAGGAACTTGAAACGGCCCGGAGATTGGATGTGGCCTTCGTCGCCGTGATATTCAACGATAACGACTACGGCTTAATCAGCTGGAAACAGCAGCTTTCGCGGCAGAAATCGGTCAGCACGCGCATCGGCAACCCCGATTTTCCTGCTTTTGCCAACAGTTTCGGTGTGGATGGGCACCGGGCCGAAACGGCTGACGAATTTGAGGACCTGCTCAGGTCCTGCTTCGAAAAACGGACGCTGAGCGTGATCGAGGTGCCGGTCCGGACTCACGTGAATGACGAGCTGGTGAAACGTCTGGATAAATACTGGAATGTGAAGTGAAGGAGCCAGCCATCCAGAAATCAAACGGAACCAAAAAAAAGAGGAGACCATGAGTCTGAAAGCAATCAACCCGGCCGACGGATCCACTATCAGCAATTATGATCAATTGACCAAGGAACAAATGTGGGATGTCCTGGAGCGCAGCCACCAGACGTGGCTTACGTGGCGGACCACCACATTCGATGAGCGCAGCCGGCTCATGAAACGCGCTGCCGCACTGCTTCGGGAGCGCGCGGATAAATACGGCAGGATGATGACCCGGGAGATGGGCAAGACGCTGAAATCGGCTGTGGGAGAAGTGGAAAAATGTGCCTGGGTGTGTGACTATTATGCTGAAAACGCGGAGAAATTCTTGGCCGAAGAGCCGGTGGAAACCGATGCTTCCGAAAGCTTCATCACCTACAATCCACTGGGTGTAATCCTGGCCGTTATGCCCTGGAATTTTCCGTTCTGGCAGGTCTTCCGTTTTGCGGCGCCGGCACTCATGGCGGGCAACACCGGCCTGCTCAAGCACGCGAGCAACGTACCGGGTTCGGCCTTGGCCATCGAAGAGGTGTTCCGCGATGCCGGTTTCCCGGAGGATGCCTTCCGATCGCTGCTCATAAAAACCTCATGGGTGGATGAGCTGCTCGGCCATCAACACATCAAGGCGGCCACGCTGACGGGCAGCGGTCCGGCCGGAAGCGCCGTGGCTTCCAAAGCGGGTGAAATGCTCAAGAAGACCGTACTCGAACTCGGTGGCAGCGACCCCTACATCGTGCTGGAGGATGCGGATCTTGACGCGGCCGCATCCACCTGCGTTACCAGCCGGCTCATCAATGGCGGTCAGAGTTGCATTGCGGCTAAACGGTTCATTGTAATCGAATCGGTACTGGAATCCTTCACCGAAAAGTTTTTGGAGGGAATGAAAGCGGCACGGATGGGGGACCCGATGGATGAGGAGGTGGCGCTCGGACCGATGGCGCGGGAGGATCTGCGCGACGAACTCCACGAGCAGGTGCAGAAATCGGTGTCCGATGGCGCTGAATGCGTCCTTGGCGGGGAAATCCCGGATCGCAAAGGGTCCTGGTATCCGCCCACGGTACTCACCGGAGTGAAGCCGGGGATGACCGCATTTGACGAGGAACTTTTCGGGCCCGTTGCCGCCATCATCTCCGCCCGGGATGAAAAAGAGGCGGTTGCGCTGGCCAACAACTCGGTCTTCGGACTCGGAGCGGCTGTTTTCACCGGGGATGTGGCCCGCGGCCGGCGTATTGCCGCAGAGGAGCTGGAGGCAGGTTCATGCTTTGTCAACGAACTTGTCAAATCCGATCCGCGCCTGCCCTTCGGCGGCATCAAAACCAGCGGTTATGGCCGGGAATTGTCGTATCTTGGAATTCGTGAGTTCACGAATATCAAGACTGTGTATGTTGCCTGAGGCAGCACACAACCCAGACAAACCGTATCACCAGAACAGTAATGCCGTCGCACCGCTACCGGATGCCCCCAGAGTGGGCAACCCACGAAATGACCCTGATGACCTGGCCGGACAATCGGGAAACCTGGCCGGGAGATCGCCTGAACCGTGCGGAACACGTCTATGCCGACATTCTTGAAGCGCTGACGCCGCACGAAAAGGTACTGCTGCTTGTGGCCAACGAAGATGCCCAGCAGGCCGCCGCATCCATGATCCAGAACCGGAACATCAGCTGGGACCGAGTGCGCCTGGTCCGGATGCCGACCAACGACGTATGGATCCGTGATTACGGTCCCATCACCCTGCTCAGGGAACGGCGCGCAGACAATGCGGGGAAAAAAGCAGCAGCTCAGGCAGATGCGTCCGAAAAATCCGGCGATGAGCGGATCCCGGAGGACAGCGATGTGCAAAATGCATCCGGAAACAGGGAGGATGATGCGCGCAGGAGTGAAAAAATACGGGATATGGTCATGTGCGACTGGGGATATAACGCCTGGGGCGGCAAGTATCCGCCATTCGATGACGACAACGCGGTCCCGGTCAGACTTGCGGAGCTGCTGGACTATCCGGTGGTTTCACCGGGAATGATCCTGGAGGGCGGTTCCATCGAGGTCAACGGTGCGGGATTCCTGCTCACAACCGAATCCGTCCTGCTCAACCCCAACCGCAATCCGGGAATGAGCAAATTCCAGATCGAGAAAAATCTGCGAAAATATCTGGGGGTGGATAAGATTCTCTGGCTCAAACGCGGCTTGCGCGGCGACGACACCGACGGGCATATCGACGATCTGGCCCGGTTTGCCGGGCCGCAGACTATCGTCACATCGGTCAGCGACGATCCATCCGACCCCAATTACGAAGTGCTGCGGGAAAACCGGGGAATTCTGACGAAATCCGCCGATTGCAAAGGGGTGCCGTTTGAGGTGATTGAGCTGCCGCTTCCCGCCACCCGCATCAATGATCCCACTGTGGACGGATCGGAATACGTCCCGGCAAGCTATGCAAACTTCTACATTGCCAATGGCTGCGTGCTGGTCCCGCTGTACGACAAACGCTACGACGACCAGGTCCTGAAGCTGTTCCGCCGGTTGTTCCCGGACAGGAGCATCAAGGGGATTCCGTGCAACGACCTGGTGTGGGGACAGGGTTCCATACACTGCATCACCCAGCAGGTTCCAAAACTGAGAGAACGCGGGTGATCTTCCGGACAATGTTTTTGGTTGCAAATCGTCGTATCATATGTTGTTTTTGTCATTAATCCCAATATTCGTTTTTTGTTGTCACAAATCGAAAAATTTCAAGAAATCAGATAGAAATTCCATATGAAATGCCCATGACGGCAACCAACGACTCACAGGGGTATGATTATTACCGTCATGGATATTGCATGTGACCTATTGAAACAAAAATTTTAAACAGATGAAATTTCATCCAGTCAATGTCCTGTTCCTTTTGTTCCTGCTCCTGCTGGCGTCCTGCAGTTCCAGTGCCCAGGATGCAGGATTTACGGATGTTAATCCGGGCGGCCTGGCCGAATTCCTGGAAACCAACAATGCCGTCATCATTGATGTCCGCACGCCGCGGGAATGGGATGCGGGTAAAGTGGGTTCGGCACTGACAATAAACCTGAATCATCGCGGATTCAACGACGCTATTGCCGAGCTTGACCGTGATACCACCTACCTGGTTTACTGCAACTCCGGAAACCGAAGCCGGATTGCCTCCGCGCGCATGGTAAACATGGGTTTCAAGAACATTTACAACTACGACGGATCCCACTTCCAGATACGCCGGGAATACGAAGAGCTAAGAAAAGACCAGTCCAGATAGTTGGAAAAATTCGTATTTTATTCCGCTGAAGAGCAACAGGAATTTTTCACTGTCTGATATTATTTATGAGCGTGGATACGCAATTTGAGACTGTAATAGGACTGGAAGTACACGCACAACTCCTTACCGAATCCAAGGCATTTGCCCCGGTTTCCAACAGGTTCGGCTCGGCACCCAACACCAATGTCACCCCGCTCTGCCTCGGTCATCCGGGCACGTTGCCGGTACCGAACGAAAACCTGATCCGTTATGCCGTCAAACTGGGCCTGGCCACCGATTGCAGGATCCGCTCGCGCTCGATTTTTGCCCGCAAGAACTACTTCTATCCGGATATGCCCAAAGGCTACCAGATCTCCCAGTTTGAAACACCGATCTGTTACGACGGGTACCTGGATATTGACCTGGAGGACGGCAGCACGAAACGGATCGGCATCACCCGTATCCACATGGAGGAAGACGCTGGCAAATCCATCCACGATCAGGATCCGCACAACACGCTGCTCGACCTGAACCGTGCGGGCACACCGTTGCTGGAGATCGTTTCGGAACCGGATATCCGAAGTCCGAAGGAAGCTGGCGCTTACATGCGCAAGATCTGGCAGATCGTTCGCTATCTGGGCGTCAGCGACGGTAACATGGAAGAAGGCAGCCTGCGCTGTGACGCGAACGTATCCATCCGTCCGGCCGGACAAAAGGAGTTGAGCACCCGCACCGAGATCAAGAACCTCAACTCGTTCCGCAATGTGGAGCGGGCGCTTGCCTACGAGGTGGAGCGACAGAAGGAGCTGGTGCTTTCGGGCGGTTCGGTCATCCAGCAGACGCTCCTCTGGGATCCCGCCGAAATGCGGACACGCCAGATGCGTTCCAAGGAAGAGGCGCACGACTATCGCTATTTCCCCGAGCCCGACATTCCGCCGGTAGTGGTGACCGACGAGATGCTCGAACAGATCCGCCAGGAAATACCAGAGCTGCCCGAAGCGCGCCGCCGCCGCTACATCAGCGAGTTCGGCCTTACCGGGTACGATGCGACCGTGTTGACCGAAGACCGTCCGCTCGCCGACTTTTTCGAATCGATTCTGGATCATGGAGCCACCGCCAAACCGGCGGCCAATCTGATCATCACCGAAATCCGCCGTATCATGAACGAGAAAGGGATCGGTATCACGGAGTTCCCGGTCAGCCCAGATCGCCTGGCGGGACTCATTGCACTGCGCGATGGGGACAAAATCAGCTCGTCGGCCATGCAGACCCTCCTTGATGCCATGGTGGATGCGGGACCGGAGAGCAACACAACGGCTGAAGACCTGGCGCGTGAGAGGAACCTGCTGCAGGTTTCCGATACCGGCTTTCTTGAACCCATTGTGGAAGAGGTTCTGCGGAACAACCCCGAAGAGGTGCAGCGGTACCTGGGCGGAAAGCAGGGGCTCATCGGCTTTTTCATCGGCCAGATCATGAAAAAATCACAGGGCAAGGCGAATCCGGGAATGGTCCGGGAGCTTGTCCAGAAAAAAATCAGGGAATTTGAATAACATGGTGGACAGAAACACGGATTTTTACGATTGCAAACGCCTGTCCGGGCAGTTATCCGGTTGGATGCCGCTCCTGCTGCTATTCGCGCTGGCTGTTGGCATCTCCGGGTGCGGAAGCTGCAGCCGGGAGGAACCGCAGCCATCGCAAGATAGAACCAGGATCTTCGGCACCATCACCCTTGACGAGACTTTTACTCCGATGACGGACGATACGCTCGGGCTGGAGGGCACCCGTCTGTTGGTGGTGGATCTCACCGGCGGACCGGATACGCTGTTCCATGCCAGGACAGACACGCAGGGAACCTTTGACGGTGAGGCCGTTTTTCCGCGTCAGGGTGCCTATGCGCTCCGTCTGTACCGGAATGAGCGGCGCATGGCAGATACCACGCTGCTCCTGGCGCCTCAGGACACGGTCCGCATAGAAGGATCACTGCCCCGTTTCTCCGGGTTTGCCCGTTTCCACTCCGACGAGAGCGAGGCAATGCGCACACTGACCCGGTTGGAGCGGCAGTATAACCGCATCATGCAGATCGCGGCAGCCGGCGGTATTGCCCGGGACACCATCCCACAGGTACTCGACAACTGGAGCTCCATATACTGGCAGGTTTTCGAAAACTGGCCAGGCACGATTGCTGCCCGTATTGCAGCCCTTGAATCGATGCGCATGCTCGAAGGCCGCAACGATGATCTCATGATGCAGCGGCTCCGCGAATACGGTGACCATGAAGATATTCGCCAGCTGGCTGCACGGTTTGGTTTCATGTCCATTCTGCAGCGAGAGGGTCTGGATGCGGCCATTGCCTGGGTCGATTCGCTGGAAGCAGCGTCCACTGACCCTGAAACCCGGCTCCGGATTTCAAAAAACCGGATCGAAGTGCTGTACGACAGCTCCCGGATAGATCAGGCGCGTGCCCGTATCCGTGATTACGAGACCCGGTTTGGCGGTGATGCCGAAGCCGATGCATGGCTCTCCGTCATCCGCTATGATGTGGAGCAGCTCTCACCCGGCCTGCCGCTTCCGTCTTTTGAGCTGGAAGTGCACGTTCCGGCAACGGAAACCGGAGAAACGGTGGATGCCGATGCACCGCCGGAGACGGGAGTGCAGCCTGGAACGGGAGAACAACCCGAACCCGGGGCACAACAGGAATCCCTGGTACAGCAAGGTGCCAGGACCTTGACACTGGAGGACCTTCGCGGAGCGCCTGCAATGATTGAGGTCGTTTCTCTGGCCGACCGCACATACCAATCAAACTATCTGCAGCTGTATACCTTGCATCTCTTGTATCGCCAGGAAGGTGTACGATTTCTGACCATCCCGGTGGAACGCAGTCCCATAGCAGTAAGAGCATTTTTTGAAGATCGGGGTCAGGGCTGGCCCGTGGCAAAGGCGGGTGCCTATGCCGAATCTGACCTGGAAGAGCGGTGGAACATCTACGAAATGCCTGTTCGCTTCCTGATCGACAGCGAAGGTCGCATCATCCGCAAATTCCATGGTCATAATGTGAACGAACTACTTGTTGAACTGAACAACATCATAAACGACGGAGATAACTCATGAGAAGCATATTAATAGCCGGGAACTGGAAAATGAACATGGGCCCGAAAGAGACAGCTGATTTTTTCGCGCAATTGGGCGATGACATACAAAAGAATATTGAAGGGGTGGAAGCGGCCGTATGTCCGCCGTTTGTATCACTTTCAGCCGCCTTTTCGGCACGAAAATCAGGCAGTGCTGTTAAAATTGGAGCACAGAACGTCCATTTTGAAGATAATGGCGCTTTCACGGGCGAAATCAGTACCGCCATGCTCAATGAACTTGGCTGCGATTTCGTGATTCTGGGCCACTCCGAGCGCCGTGAGTATTTCGGCGA
>SKYW01000250.1 GCA_007127695.1 Balneolales bacterium
AAAGAAACAAACACATTTCAAAGGAATAAGGTATATATTTAATAAAAAATAGCTATTTTTATAAACACAAATTGATATATCATAGCTATTCGTTTGGCTAAGGAAGTTAATGATATAATTTTACATAAATTGAACCACATAGGCACATAGGACACATAGGGTAACGTACAAAGGGCTGGCTTTGTATGCTTTTTCTCTTATGTGAAAACTATGTGCCCTATGTGCCTATGTGGTTCATAAAAAATATAACTATGAAAAAGATCTTAAGCGTAGCCACAACAGCGCAGAACTTGCTAAAGATAGCATCTTTGGATAAGGCATTTCGTCGTCATACCACAAAAACCAAGCATCATATCTGTCAGATCACGCATAGCCATCATGAGCCTATACCCGGTCATTTTGAGGGTATTGATCTGCCGAAAGTGTCATTCAGGATATCTTTAGACGCCTCTGGTAAAGTTTTAAGCACTGCTCAAACAATGATAGAGTTTGAAAAGGTGCTGAGCGAGCTAAAACCATCGCTGGTAATTCTGACAGGCTCTCATGACACCACCCTTGCTTGTGCTCTTGCAGCGTCAAAGAGGAAAATTCCCCTGGCACACACCGACAGTGGGCTTAGAAGCTTCGACAGAGAAAGCAATGAAGAGGTAAACAGGATACTTATTGACGTGCTTTGCCAACACCTCTTTGTCAGCGAACACAGCGGCATGAAAAACCTTCGCGATGAGGGAGAAGATAATCAAAATATCTGCTTTGCCGGCAATCTGCTTAGTGATATTCTTAACCAATACTGGGATTCCATTGAAAGCCGTAAACCCGAAAACATCTCCGGGCTGAAAAGCAAAGAAAAATATATGCTTTACGTTCCTGCAACAGACATTGTTGATTACGATGCTGAAGAAACAACAGGTGTATTCGATATGTTGAGCAGATTGACGAATATTGCTCCTGTTTTTGCCGTTATTTCAAATAAAACAATGCAAGAGCTTGAAACGAAAAGAATTATTAAACCCCGGCATAAGAAAATAAAATTTATACCTCCTGTGAATTATCTTGATTTTCTTTCCTTAATGAAACATTCCTCGGCTGTAATCACCAACAGCGTTTCCATCCAGGAAGAGACTACTTACCTTGGAGTGCAATGCGTAACCATAATGAACTACACAGAAAGGCCGGTAACCATAGATGTAGGCACCAACCACCTGGCGGGCAAAGACCCTGAGAAAGCCGAAAAGGCCATCCTTGATATCCTTGATGGAACAGAGAAGCCGGGGCGATTGCCTGAGAATTGGGATGGGAAAGTGGGGAAGAGGGTTGTTGAGGTGCTTGCTAATCTGTAGCGAAGCATGACCGCTTATAGCCAGTGCATTCATTTAATTATCAACTAATTCGTAATTTGTACTTCGTCCTCCTGATTCTTCTTGCTTCATAATCCCTTTTTCTATCAAATCTTTGATATCTCTTAAAGCAGTATCAGGAGAACACTTTGCTATTTTTGCCCATTTAGATGTTTTAAGTTTTCCATCGAATCCATCTATAAGTTTATTCAACATTAATCTTTGTCTACTATTTAATACCGTGTCATTGTGTTTATTCCAGAAATCAGCTTTTTTCAGTACTCTTTTCAACGTTTCTTCTGTAGAAATCAGTGCACGATAAAGGCAATTTAAAAACCAATCCAACCATTTTGTAATATCCCCGCTACTATGCTGAACTTTTTGTAAAATCTCATAATATACCTTTTTTTCTATCAAAATCTGATTTGAAAGACTATAAAATCTTTGAGGACTATCTTCCGAGCGTGCTAATAACATATCTGATATTGCCCTTGCTATCCGTCCATTTCCATCATCGAAAGGGTGAATTATAATGAACCAAAAATGAGCAATAGCTGCTTTCAATACATTGTCAATCTTCGTTTCTCGATTGAACCAATCCAAAAACTTGTCCATTTCTTGCTTAATGAGTTTAGGAGATGGGGCCTGGTAATGCACTTTCTCCTTTCCCATGGGACCAGAAACAACTTGCATTTCCCCATCACGATAACAACCGGCATCAATTCTATGCATTCCACTCCACCCTGTCGGGAATAATGCAGCATGCCATCCAAATAATCGCTCTTCATCAAGTGTTTCATTATATTTCTGTGTTGCATCTAACATCATTTCTACAACTCCTTCGACATCTCTACCAGAATGCACCATGCCTGCATATTCTATCCCTAACTTTCTGGCAATTGAGGAACGTACTTGCTCATAATTCAACAATTCACCTTCTATCTCAGATGATTTTAAAACATCCAAAGTTAAAGTAGAAAGAATAGCTTCTTCCTTTATTGAAAAACCAAGAGCTCCCATTTGGCCTAAAATCTTTCCTTGTAAATGTCGAACTTTACCTAGAATTACATTTATTTCTTTGTCCTTCCAGGTAAAATCAGGCCATTGGTCATGTTGATAAATGTATTTTGCCATATTAAGCTAATCTTTGTGCGGTAAATATACAAATTATTCTCCGCATAATTAATGAGAATAAAAGCTTTTTTCACCGCACATCGGTTTTTTGGCGAGAATCCTGGCTAAATATTATTTTGAGGTGCTAGGTGAGAAAGTTCCACGCAAAGCACGCAAAAGTTTAAACGCTAAATACGCAAAGTTTAAAGGTTATTAAC